>DATNET010000399.1:0-3248 GCA_035606745.1 Tepidiformaceae bacterium | reverse complement strand
CAGCCGTTCTGGGACGCCACGAAGGAACACAGGCTGATGCTGCAGCGCTGTGCCAACGGCCACACGTTCTACTACGCTCGCACGCACTGCCCCGAGTGCCTGTCCAGTGAGCTGGAGTGGGTGCCGGCAAGCGGCCACGGCAAGCTGTACAGCTACACCGTTGCGCGGCGGCCGCAGTCGCCCGAATTCGCGGAGGACGTGCCCTATATCATTGCCGCGATCACGCTCGAAGAAGGGCCACGCATGACGAGCCTGCTGGTCGACGCCGACCCCGACAACGTCGTTATCGATGGCCCGGTCGAAGTCGCCTGGGACGACGTTTCGGACGCGATCGCGATGCCGTACTTTCGGCCGGTGTGAGCCAGATGGCACGCGTCTCCCTCGAAGAGTTCCTCGCCATGCCAGAGACGGAGCCAGCTTGGGAACTCATCGACGGAGAGGTGACCCAGAAGTTTGGGTCGTGCCTTTACGAAGCGCGCGTCATCACCGAGTTGATCTGTTTGCTGGGCAACTACCTGGAGGGTACGCGGGAAGGTCTCGTCGCGCCCAACGTCGCCCATCTCTACGCCAGCGAAGAGCGGGTGTTTCTGCCGGACTTGATTGTCACCCTGAAGGGCCGCATTCCCAATGACCGGAGAATGCGGCTCTACGGCCCGATACCAGTCCAGCCGGACCTCGCGATCGAAGTGCTCTCACCCGGCGAAAGCACCGGACGGACGCTGGAGCGGGCGGACTTCTACATGCGCGCAGGGACACAGCTGCTCTGGCTCGTCGACCCCGAAATCGAGTGCATTACCGTGTATCGGCCAAACGAGGCGCCGACCATTCATCGCGCGCCATCCACGATCGATGCCAAGCCCGTACTTCGTGACTTCGCGTTGGACCTCGCGGCGCTTTTTGGCGCGCTCCACGAAGACGAAGAATAGCGCGGGGCAGGCCGCCCGATTCTGAGGGGTGGCCCTATAGACACCGCCACGACAGAAACAGATAATCCCGCAGATCATCCAGAGATCTGGCGCGGGGCGCGGGGAGACGCCCGGCCGTGAAAGGATCTTGTGATGGCTGCTATTTCAGCGACGGCTGGCGTGTCCGGCCCATTTCCGTTTGGCCTGGAGGTCGGTGGCCCAGAGCCGCAGAGCCGGCTTTCGGTGCTTCTCCGGATCTTCTACGCGATTCCGCACCTGATTGTGCTGTACCTGCTCAACGCAGTGCTCAGCATCGTCTCGTTCATTGCGTGGCTGGTCATCCTGTTCACCGGAAAGTATCCCGGCGGCATGATGAACTTCACGACCGGTGGGCTCCGCTGGAGCCTTCGCGTCGGCGGGTACCTTGCGCTGCTGACCGACAAATACCCACCGTTTTCCCTCGAAGACGATGCTACGTACCCGATTCGCTTCGTTGGCACGGGACAGGTGGATGGCCGCAACCGGCTGACCTGCTTCTTCCGCATCCTCATGATCATCCCTCACCTCATCGTCCTCTACGTGCTCGGTGCAATTGCTGAGATCGCAATCTTCATCGGTTGGATCGCGGCGTTGATCACGGGATCGGTGCCAGGGGGCATCCATAACTTCGCTGCTGGCGTCCTGCGATGGGCAGCGCGCGTGGAGGCTTACTACTACCTGCTGACGGATGACTACCCGCCGTTCAGCATGAGCTGACGTCGGCTCGTACTTCGGCGCCCGGAGGCAGCCGTTGGGCTTCGGGCGCCACCATGCAGTGCGTACCTGTCGCGCGGGATGGGTCGTCTGCTGGCGCTCGGCTCCCCTAGGCAGCAGCGCGGCTGCGGCCTCGCGGTCGCCGTACCGTTTCTTGGGCGTCGGCTCATTCGTCGCGGATGCTCCCAACACAGCGCTCGGGTACTCTGGATGCACTCCAATCCCTGCCCGAGGCCATGCCATGTCCGTGCTTTCGCAGCGCGACCCCGATGTCGCTACCATCATCGCCGAGGAGCGCAAACGCCAGGTCGAGTGCCTGGAGCTCATCGCGAGTGAGAACTACGCCTCGGCGGCCGTGCTGGAAGCAACGGGCTCGGTGTTCACGAACAAGTACGCGGAGGGCTACCCCGGCAAGCGCTATTACGCCGGCAACCAGTTCAGCGACCAGGTCGAGACGCTCGCCATCGAACGGGCCCAAAAGCTGTTCCATGTCGACCACGTCAACGTCCAGCCCACGTCTGGCGCCGAAGCGAACATGGCCGCCTACTTCGCCACGATCCAGCCTGGCGACACGGTCATGGGCCTCAGCCTGGACCAGGGTGGCCACCTGACGCACGGATCGCCGGTCAACTTCAGCGGCCGTCTCTACAACTTCGTCCCCTACACCGTCGACCGCGAGTCCGAAGTGATCGACATGGCGGCAGTGCGCCGACTTGCGCTCGAATGCCGGCCGAAGGTAATCGTCGCCGGTTACACGGCCTATCCGAGGGCCATAGACTTCGCCGCCTTCGGGGATGTCGCGAAGGAAGTGGATGCCCGGCTGATGGTCGACATGTCGCATATCGCGGGGTTGATTGCCGGCGGCGAGCATATGTCGCCAGCGCCGTACGCCGACCTCATCACGACGACCACGCACAAGACGCTGCGCGGGCCGCGGGGCGGGATGATCCTGTCCCGCGCGGAGCTTGCGGACGCGATCGATAAGGCGGTGTTCCCGGGCACGCAGGGTGGGCCGCACATGCACTCGATCGCCGGCAAGGCGGTCGCGTTCGGCGAGGCGTTGAAGCCGGAGTTCAAGGTCTACGCCCGGCGGATCGTCGAAAACGCCGCGGCGCTGGCCGAGGGGCTGCTTGCTGGCGGCCTTCGCCTCGTTTCCGGCGGCACGGACAACCATCTCATCCTCGCGGACTGCAACTCGGTCAACATCAGCGGACTGAAGGCACAGAACGCCCTCCAGGGGGCGGGCATCATCACGAACAAGAACACGATCCCGAATGACCAGCGTTCGCCGTTTATCGCCAGCGGCTTGCGGCTGGGCACACCCGCGCTCACCTCGCGCAACATGGGGCCGGCCGAGATGAAACGCGTGGCCGCCTGGATCTGCCGGGTCCTCAAGGACCCAGATGGCGAGGGCGTGCGCGAGACGGTCCGGCGCGAAGTGGCCGAATTTGCAGCGACCTTCCCGGTGCCAGGGATTACCGACCGCTAACCAGGGTTGGCGCGAGCGCCCGGGAGCAGGCGACGGACTGCGATTTCCTATTGGCCGACCGTGTTTTGGACCGGCTCGATCATGGGCTGGCCGGCGTTCAC
>DATNET010000390.1:0-2741 GCA_035606745.1 Tepidiformaceae bacterium | reverse complement strand
GGGCGAAATGTCGTGCCGTGGTGGGAAGGGCGGTGGTCCTCCACTGGCATCACGCGCTTCGCAAACTGATCGGTTTCTGGGTAGGGGCCAACCATGCCCCCGGCAGCCTTGCCCCTCGCTTTCCCGCCGGTCACGAGGTGCGTTTCTACAAAAAACACGCGGATGCCGGCTTCTTCAAGGTAGCGTTCGAGGCCGGGCCGGTAGGCGCACTCCGGCAACCAGAACGAGCGCGGCGCGCGGCCGAAGTTCCGCCTGTGCGATTCCACGCCGGTCCGCACCTGGAATCGAATCGCATCGTCGTCCAGCAGCAGTGGAAGGTAACCGTGCGTCGCGGCACTGGTCGCAATTTCGATGTGTCCGCTCGCCTCCAACTCCGCAAGGGCGCGCAGCAGGTCGGCGCCTATCTCATCCTCATAGAACGCACGAATTGCCTGGTAGCGCGCGAGGTGGAACTCGGCGGCGGCGTGCTGCCACGGTTCTGCGCTCGCAAAACGGCTGACATCTGATCGCGCGCGCCCAATCCGCCCGGCAAGGTATTCGCGAAAGTGGTCTCGCATCAGCGGGTCGCCAAGCTGCTCTGCGAGGATCGGCGTCATGTTGATGGTCACCCCGAGCGGGCCATCGATCTCACCGCTAAGCCTTCGGAACGCGCGTATCAGCGGCAAATAGCATTCGAGCGTCGCTTCATGGAGCCACTCCTCTCCATGTGGCCAACGGCCTGCGAGACGGCAGTACGGGAGGTGGCTGTGGAGGACAAACGTTGCTGTTCCGGTCATACGGCTCCTTTTAGCTGCGGACTTCGTGCCGGGCTCACGCCCAATGAACCATACCGGCGGCAAACGGGTCGTGAAGACCAGCCCGGTCCGGCAAAATGCGAATGGCATATCCAAGGCGCCCGCCCCGTCCCGGGACGAACTCGGCATCGAAGCGGCAAACTCCATCCTCGCCGATCCGCGAACTCTCCATTGGCACGGTGCGCTCCTCGCGCAGCTCACCGGCGGCATCGATGGAGCCAACGATGAGGTCTGTCCGCAGCTCGCGCGCATCGACATCGCCGGTGTCGACCGTTGCCCAGACGCGGATAGGCGCATCACCGACGACCTCCACCGGCGCATCGTCCCCCACTTCCACCACGCGGAGGGTATCCCACGCCCCGCGCACGCGTTCGAACCAGGCGCGCTGCTCGCGCGCCTCGTGAAGGCTCTCTGCTCTCAGCCAGCGCCAGCTTTCGGTACTGGGCGTGTACGCCTGGACCGCGTACTCGGAGACCATCCGGCTCGTGTTGAAGACGGGAGCATACGCAGCGATCGAGCCCTTCATCTGGCGTATCCAACCCCTGGGGATGCCGCCTGCATCCCGGTCATAGAAGAGCGGCGCGACCTCGTTTTCGAGGATGTCATAGAGCGAGGCCGCGTCGAGTGCGTCCTGCACCTCTGGGTCTTCGTCCAATCGTTCGCTCCCAATCGACCACCCCAGCCCCGGGCGCGCGCCTTCCCACCACCAACCATCCCTGACGCTGATGTGGAGGGCGCCGTTCGCTACCGCCTTCATCCCGCTGGTACCGCTCGCTTCGAGCGGCCGAAGAGGCGTATTCAGCCAGGCATCGCAGCCCTGGACAAGCGAACGGGCGAGGTCCACATCGTAACGTTCGAGCAGCACGATGCTGCCGCGGAATTCCGGCCGCCGGCTGTACTGGAGCACCTCGCGGATCAGTTGCTTTGCCTGTTCATCCCGCGGGTGCGCTTTGCCGGAAAAGATGAATTGCACCGGCCGGTCCGAGCGGCTCACGATCTCCGCGAGCCGCAGCGGGTCGCGAAAGAGCAACGTGGCGCGCTTGTACGTCGCGAACCGGCGGGCGAAGCCGATCGTGAGCGCTTCCGGGTTGAGGGGGGCGGGAGCGGGGACGCCGCCACGAGCCGCGGTCTCGCGCTGTTGTGCGCCAGCGCGTTCGATCAGCCGCTGCCGCTGCTGCACGTGCGCGCCCCACAGCGATTCGTCGGGGATCTCGGCCACACGCTTCCACATCGGGCGGTTGGCCGGCTCGTCGCGCCACGCCGGGCCGACACTGGCGTCGTAGAGTTCGCCGATCTCGTGCGCAACCCAGGTGGGCAGATGGACGCCGTTGGTGATCGCCGCGATCGGCACCTGGTCCACAGGCAGATTCGGCCAGGCCGACTGCCATAGCGCCTGCGATACGCGCCGGTGCAGCTTCGAAACGCCGTTGCGAAAGCCACTGAAGCGCAGTCCCAGTAACGCCATCGAAAACGGCTCGTGGTCGTCATTTGGGTTCGTCCGCCCGAAGCCGATGAATGTGTGGTCGTCCAGCCCAAGCTCTGCGTAGTAATGCCCGAGGTGGCGGCGCACGAGCTCCGGGGGAAAGAGGTCGATGCCGGCGGCCACCGCGGTGTGCGTCGTGAAGACGGTTGCGGCGGTCACCGGCAGACGCGCCTCTTCGAACGCCGCTCCCGTTTCCTCCATAAGCATCCGGATGCGTTCCACTGCCAATAGTGCCGAATGGCCCTCATTCATGTGGCAGACCACCGCCTGGAGCCCGAGAGCGTGGATGGCACGCACGCCGCCAATCCCAAGCAGCATCTCTTGCTGAATGCGCATTTCGAAGTCGCCTCCGTAAAGGCGTGAGCAGATTGCCCGGTCCTGGGGGCTGTTCGCGGCCACGTTGGAGTCGAGCAGGATGAGGCGCGTCTGGCCCACATCGATCTGCCACACCACGGCCTGGACAT
>DATNET010000388.1:0-8541 GCA_035606745.1 Tepidiformaceae bacterium | reverse complement strand
CATGAGCGGGCTCATGATCGAAGTGCTCCCCGGCGCGGGCCACGCGCTCGTCGTGGGCGGTGGAACGGTCGCTGCGCGCAAGGTGCGGAATCTTGAGGCGAGCCAGTTCAGCGTCACCGTTATCGCCCCTGTCGTGCTCGAAGAGATCCGCCTGGCGCCGCACGTGACGGTGTTCGAACGGGAATACCGCGAAGGCGACGTGGAGCTCGGCGTTGGTTTCGCGCTTGTGTTTGCCTGCACCGACTCGCGCGAAGTGAACCGGGCAGTTGGCCTCGCTGCTCGTGGCCGGGGCGTACCGGTGCTTGTTGCGGACCGCCAGGCCGAGAGCACCTTCTTCACCCCGGCAGTCCTGCGCGATGGTGACCTCGCCATCGCCGTTTCGACCGGCGGGGCATCGCCCACGCTGGCGCGGGTCATCCGTGAGCGGATCGTGGCGGCACTGGGCCCGGGCTGGAGCGGGGTCCTGCGCACAGCGCGTGCCGAACGCGAAGAACGCCTCGCTCGGGGCGCGCACGGGGAACACCAGGGTCGAGGGGAGCCACCGGCGGAGCTTGCCGATGACTAGTGCGAACGCAAGCAACGGACGGGGCCTGCTGCTGGTGGGCCATGGCTCGCACCTGAACGGTGATTCCAGCGCCCCGGTCTACGAGCACGCCGAACGGCTCCGTGCCGGCGGCGAGTGGGCGGAGGTTCGCACCGGGTTCTGGAAAGAAGAACCGCAACTCTCGCGTGCGCTGGATGGGTGTCACGTCAGCGACGTCACTGTGGTGCCGGTTTTTATCTCTGCCGGCTACTTCACGAACGAGGTGATACCGCGTGAGATGCGGCTCACGGGCAAGCTGAGCTGCATCGACGGGAAGACCGTCCGCTACACGGGCCCGGTCGGCGCGCACCAATCGTTGGCGCGGGTGATCGTGCAACGCGCGATGGAGGCGGGTGGCCAGCCAGGCGACGCCCTCGCTGTCCTGGGGCACGGTACGCCGCGCAACCCCGATTCCGAGCGCAACATTTACCAGCAGTCCGGCTTCGTGCGTGACCTTGGAGCATTCTCGGAGGTCACGACCATCTTCCTCGACCAGGAGCCGAACATGCGGGGCATCTTTGACGTTGTCGAGGCCGAAACGATCGTGGTCGTGCCGCTCTTCATCGCTGACGGATGGCATGTGGGCGAAACCATTCCCGAGGACCTCGCCCTTGATGGGGTCGAAACGCGCCGGGGCGGACGGCGGCTCCGGTACGCGCGTGCTGTTGGCACGCACCCGGCCGTCGCGGATGTCATCTCCGAACTCGCCTACGAGGCCGGGGCATGGACGTGAGCCGCGAAGATGGCCTGGCACAGGCGCTGGCGAGCGGGATTTCGGTCGAGTTCGGACAACTTACCCTGCGCGCGGAGAACGAGGGCACCGTGTTGGTGGCCGGTCCCGGCGCAGCGGCTGACACCGTTTCGCCGACGCCCGCCGCGCTGCGCGAGCGGGTCCGCTACGACGAGCGGGGGCGCTACCGTCCGCTTTCGGGGGCGAAATCCATGCCGGGTGGCTGGTGTGTGCATATTGCAGAGGCGGCGCTGCCGGATGCGCTCGACGCGCTGTACCCGTTGGCGCTTGAGCACCTCGCGGCGGGAGTGCGTGCTGAGCTGCGGGTCGTCGGGCTTGAGGAGGTGTTGGAGCGCCAGGCCGGCCGCTACAGCGTTGCCGCGAGTTTGGACGCCGACGGCCGGCGGGTGGCGAGTGAGGTGCTCTGCAGCCAGTGTGTGCGCGTGCCGGTCTGGCGCGGAGAGCAGACCGACGCGGCGGAACACGGCGGCGTGGCATCCATTCCCTGTCCGGAGCCCTGCAGCGTCCTCGTTTCGTTGTGTCGCGAGGCGGCGCTGTGGCAGCAATCGCCCCCAGCCCGATCTGAGCCGGACCCCACCGTTGCGTTTGCGGCGTTCGAAACTCCGGGCAACGAGATGCGCGAAGCGTATCTTGCCGCACGATAGAAGGATGCAGACGCCCATGACCACCAACGAAGAGGTGCGCTCGGCCGCGGCGGCGCTTTTCCCGGGCGGCGTGAATTCGCCGGTACGCTCGTTCCGATCGGTAGGGGGTGCGCCGATACCGCTTGCGCGCGGGCAGGGTGCCCACGTTTTCGATGTCGAGGGGAACCGTTACATCGATTACGTCGCAGCTTTTGGACCGCTCCTGCTCGGCCATGCCAACCCGCCGGTTGTGGCCGCGATTGAATCGGCCGCGCACACGGGGACCGCGTTCGGGGCGCTGACGCCGGGAGAGGTAGAACTGGGCCGCCGCGTGGCCGACGCCACCGGCCTCGAACGGGTTCGGTTTGTGAACTCCGGCACCGAAGCGACGATGACGGCGATCCGGCTCGCCCGCGCGGCTACGGGCCGCGAGGTCATCGTGAAGTTCGACGGCTGCTATCACGGCCACAGCGATGGCCTGCTGGTGAAAGCGGGCAGCGGTGTCGCGACGATGGGGCTGAGCGATTCGGCCGGCGTGCCCGGCGCCATCGCGAGCCTCACGGCGGTGCTTCCGTACAACGACGCCGAGGCGCTACGCGACTGGTTCGTCCGGCACCCCGGCGATACCGCCGCGGTCATCGTCGAGTCTGTGGCGGCGAACATGGGGGTTGTGCCCCCCACGCCGGCGTTTCTCGCGGCGCTCCAGGAACTCCCGAAGGCGTACGGGGCACTGCTGATCGCCGATGAGGTCATCACGGGATTTCGCCTGCGCTACGGGCTCAGTGGGCTGCTGCCGGAGGCGGACCTCGTTTGCCTGGGGAAGATTATCGGTGGCGGGCTCCCCGTGGGTGCGTTCGGCGGACGTGCCGAACTGATGGACCAGATTGCGCCCTCGGGGGCCGTCTACCAGGCGGGCACCTTGAGCGGCAACCCGCTGGTGATGGCGGCAGGCGCGGCGATGCTGGACCAACTCGCCGGCGGTGAGCCGTACCGCCGCGCAGAAGAGCTGGCCCGTCACTTCGAGCACGGGCTGGTCGCGGCGGTGCGCCGCGCGGAGGCGCCAGCGAGCGTCGTCCGCCTCGGTTCCATGCTGACGCTCTTCTTTCGCGCGGAAGCGCCAACGAACTATGAGCAGGCGCGCGAATGCGATACGGCGATGTTTGGCCGCTTCCACCACGCCATGCTCGAACGAGGCATCATGCTGCCGCCGTCGCAGTTCGAGACGTGGTTTGTCTCTTCGGCCCATTCCGAGGCCGATATCGATGCCACCGTGAACGCGGCTCACGAGGCGGTCTACGAAGCGGTCCGCCAGGCCGGCGAACGATGAGCGCGCTGCGGATCGGCACGCGTGGCAGCCGCCTGGCGATGGTCCAGAGCGAGGCTGTCGCGGCGCTCTTGCGTCGCGCACATCCCGGCCTGCAGGTCGAGCTCCTGACGATCACAACCGCGGGCGACCGCGACCAATCGACGCCGCTGCCAGAGGGTTCGGGGGTGGGCTGGTTCACGACGGCCATCCAGGACGCGCTTCAACAGGATGCCATCGATGTCGCGGTACACAGTTACAAGGACCTGCCCACGCAACGCCCGGAGGGGCTGGTCATCGCCGCTATCCCGATGCGCGAAGACCCTCGCGACGCCCTCGTCAGCCGCCGCGGGGAGACGCTGCGTGGGCTGCCCGCGGGTGCGGTCGTCGGGACCAGCAGCCCGCGGCGCGAGGCCCAGCTACGGGAGATCCGGCCCGACCTCGACATTCGCGGCATTCGTGGAAACGTCGATTCACGCATCGCGAAGGTCGACAGCGGAGATTACGATGCCACGGTGCTGGCGCTGGCGGGCCTCACGCGCCTGGGCGTTGCCGCGCGTGCCAACCACGTTTTCGGTTACGAAGAGATGCTGCCGGCACCGGCCCAGGGTGCGCTCGCCGTTGAATGCCGCGCCACCGACAGCACGACGCGCGAAGCCGTCAGGGCGATTGATGACCCGGGGTTGCACCTCGCCGTCACCGCCGAACGTGCATTCCTCGCGGCGCTCGACGGCGGCTGCAGCTTCCCGGCTGGCGCCCACGCCGAGCTCTTCGGCAGCACGCTGAAACTCAGTGCCTTTGTTGCGAGCGATGGCCGCATCCTTCGTTCGAAGATGGCAGGGCAGGCGGAAACCGCTGCGGGCCTTGGCCGGACGCTCGCGCAAGAGCTTATGGCGCTCGCGGGGCAAAGTCCCCGCTAATGCGTTCGGGCGTTGCCGCGCCGGCAATCCGCGCGACCACGCGCCAATCTTCGAGCTGTTGTGCCCATGGGCGGTGGAGCTGTGCCTGCCGGCCGGGATGATAAAGCGGAATAAGTGTCCGGCCCGCCCATGGCGCCGCAAGCGCGACGTCCTGGCTGAGTGACAGGGCGTGCGGTTCGATGCGCTGCAGGGAGGCCAGGGCGACCGCCCCGAGTGTGACGACGATGCTCGGGCAGACTGCGTCGAGCGTCGCCGCGAGGTGGCGCGAACAACCTGACACCTCATCCGTGCTCGGCCGCCGGTTTCGGCGGGCGGCGTCCAGCGGCAAGCACAGCACTGCGTTTGTGACAAACACGCGGTCGCGTGCCATGCCGGCCGACGCCAACAACGCGTCGAAGCGGCGTCCCGATTCGTCGCCAGAGAACGGCACACGAGTGCGCGCCGCACCAAGGCGTCCGGGTGCCTCGCCGATGAACATCACGGAGCAGGGAATCGGGCCGTTCGCAATGCCAAGTACCGCGCTGCCCGGGACGACACCGGGACAATCGCGACAGTTGCCCGCGGCCTCGAAGAGGTCCATGGAGGTCAGCATAAACAGCCCGGCGGGGCTGGGCATCGAGCGCTTTACCGGGTAGAACTCAAAGTGCGACCATTCCCGCTAGATCGTGTCCGGCGCACGAACGCTTTCGGGCACACAGAGGCAGGAGTTTTCATGGCTGACTATGTTCCGAGTCCCATCGGGTGGGTCCGTGACCAGGTCGAAGTCTACGAGCGCACCAACGGCGCCGAGGGTTCGACTCTCCGTGAAACCGGGCTGCCGGTGATCATTGTGACGAACACGGGAAATAAGTCGGGCGTCACGCGAAAGACGCCGCTTATGCGCGTCAAGGATGGCGACCGGTACATCCTCGTCGGATCGATGGGCGGGGCACCGAAGAACCCGGTCTGGGTCTACAACCTTCGCGCGAACCCGGACGTCGAGCTGCGCGACAAGGACCAGGTGCAGGCGATGCGCGTGCGCGAAGTGCAGGACGACGCCGAACGTGCGGGGCTGTGGAAGGCCGCCGTGTCCGCGTTCCCGCCGTACGCCGAGTATCAACAGCGGACGAGCCGCAAGATTCCCGTGTTCGTGGCGGAGCCGAGGTAGTGCAGGCGCGTTAGGCGGCCTGTGCTACGAGCTGCACCTGCAACGTCACCGTGTCGTCCACGCTCACGAAGCCGGCGATGTTGGGCTTGCGGATGTTGAAATCGGAGTAGGGGAACGTAAGCGTCGCCAGGACCGAGAACCCACACCCTCCTTCTTCGCTTTCACGTCCCAGGTGACATCCTTCTTCACACCGTGAAGGTCCATCGTGCCGCTCAGCTGCATCTCCACGTCGGTGCCTTCGGGGAAGGTTGATGGCCAGCCGGTCAGCTTCGTGGCGGTGAAGGTGGTGGTGGGATACGTCGACGTCTGCAGCGCCTGCTGGACGCGCCCGTCGCGCATGTCCTTGTCGCTTTTCAGGGTGGTCAATTTGACCGTGAAGGCGGTGGTATTCGCCGTGTCGAGGCCGTTGGCCGTGAGCGCGAAGTGGCCCGAGATATCCGAGGTCTTGCCCTCCGCCGTCGAAGGCAGCGGCACGCTGGCGAGCTTTTCTCCCGCGAAATAGGCGGCCTGCGATTGGGCCGAGATGATGTTGTACACGGTCACGCCCGGGCTCGACGCGGTCGTCGGCGAGGCCGCGGTGGCGGTGCCCTTCGAACTTTGGGGTGGGGTTGCGGCTGGGGTGGCCTGCTTCACGGCCGATGGGATGTCGGGTGCGCTCGTCGCGAGGCTGGCGTCGTCGCGGATGAAGAACCACCAGCCTGCGCCGGCAACAATAGCGAGCGCGATTGCCAGCATGATGACGCGGCCAACGAGGCCGCCGATCAGAAATCGAACGAGAAACAAGAATTGCACGTCCCGGATGAGTATTTCGCCAGTGTGGGGTGGGCGGCTGTAAGCAGGGGTAAAACGCCGGTGAAACTCCTCCGCCGGATTTGATTCGCGGCTATTATTTGGCTCAAATTGATGGTGGCGGCCGTATCACAGGGCGGGCGCACCTGCGGCGGGCCGGACCGCGTTTCCCACCGCGCCCTGTGAAGCCTACAATCATCTTTCGGCCCCGGCTCGCCCCGGCCCGGAACACCTATGTACAAACGCACCGTCCTTCCCAACGGCCTTCGCGTCGTTACCGGCGAAATGCCGCATACGCGCTCCACAACCGTGAGCATCTACGTCGGCGCTGGCAGCCGCTACGAACTCGACCATGAGGCCGGGCTTTCGCATTTTCTCGAACACATGCTGTTCAAAGGCGCTTCCCGGCGCCCGACGGCACGTGAAATTTCCGAGGCGATCGAGACGTTTGGCGGCATGCACAATGCTGCGACTGACCGTGAAGTGACGGTGTACTACGCAAAAGTGCCCGATGAGGCCGCCCTGCAGACGGTCGACATTCTCGCCGACATGGTGCGCGACCCGATCATGGATTCGGCCGAACTCGAAAAAGAGCGCAGCGTCATCCTCGAGGAGTTGGCGACGATAGAGGACAGCCCTGGCGAGCTCGCAGGCATCCTCATCGATGAGACGCTGTGGCCCGACCAGCCGCTGGGGCGCAACGTTGGCGGCACGCCGGAAAGCGTCAGCGCCCTGCCGTTGTCAGCGGTCAACGCGTATCTCAAAGCGCAGTACGTGCCTTCGAACATGGTCCTCATCGCAGCGGGCAACCTGCAGCACGACCGCATCGTCGCCGAAGCGGAGCGATGGCTGGGCGACATGCCCGCAAAGGTGCCCGGGGCGTGGCATCCGCTCCAGGCGAAGCCAGGCGCGCGCCGGCTGGCCATCCGCGAAAAGGCGACTGAGCAGGCGCATCTTTGCATCGCCTACCCCAGCGTCGCGCTGGACCACCCGGACCGCTACGCCGTCGACCTCCTCAGTACGATCCTCGGCGAAGGGATGTCTTCGCGGCTGTTCCTCGAGCTTCGCGAAGAGCGTGCCCTTGTCTACGATGTCCACAGCTATCCCAGCGAATTTCGGGACGCTGGCTCGTTCACGATCTATGCCGGCTGCGACCCCGATAGCGCCCGCGTCACCGTCGAGGCGGCACTGGAAGAGGTCGCAAGGATGCTGAAGTGCATCCCCGATTCCGAGCTGGCCAAGGGCAAATCGATGGCCCGGGGCCGCATCCAGTTGCGGATGGAAGATACGCGATCGGTGGCAGGATGGCTTGGCGGGCAGGAGCTTTTGCTGGGCGAAATCCTGACGGTGGACGAGTCGGTCCAGCGCATCGACGCCGTCACGATGGACGATGTCATCCGTGTCGGGCGGGACCTGTTACGGCCTGAGAATGCCACGCTTGCAGCCGTCGGCCCGTTCGCCGATGAGGCGATTTTTACCGGGCTCATCTGACTGAGGCGAAGGCGATGCGTGCTGCATTCTTCGGAAGCCCTGCGCCCGGCATCGTCCCGGGTGGTACGCACATCACGGTGTACCTCGTGCCAGTCTACGAAGACCGGCTGACCGTGTTCGATGTGTCCGCGCGCGAGGCCCGGGGGCGCTGGCTGCCGTGGGACGTGCTCGATTGGGGAGCAAACCCGTATGAGTGTGCATCTGCGCTGGCCGACCAATGGTGCGACGTCTCACTTCTCGACCTGGCGCTGATCGATGTCATGTCGTTTTCCCTTGAGGGCGGAGGATGGGAGCTCGCCATCATCTTCCGTGGCGAACTCGCGGAACCAGCGCGGGGCGACGATGCCCGCACCCCGTTCGTCTTCCTCGCGGGTGAATTCGATGCCATCGGTCCGTTCGACCCGGTGGACCTCGAACGGTGGGTCACGCGGGCGAACAGCGCCGGATTGCTGCCAGCGCGCCGGGACTCGGCGCCCACTGACGCCCAGCCGGAGACACCGACGCCGTCGCGGCCCGGGCTGCTGTTTTGAGGGCGGGACTGCGGGCGTGACAACCGCCATCTGCCGACGCCCAGTCCACCTATCCGCCACGAACGACTGGGTACAATGTTGGACTATGGGACAACCCTCTGGTGGGCTCGATGAGGTCAACAGGCTGTTGGCGCGCCCCGTTCTGGCGCTGCTTGGCGAATACGCCGCGGCGTTGACGGCGACCCAGGCTATCGCCGACGAACTCGGCGTGCTTGCCGCTCGGCTGGCGGGTGTTGGGGGACAACAGCCTCCGCGACAAGCCCTGGCGCCGCGGGCGAAGCCGCAGGCCAGGGCTCGCTCCGCGGAAGGACGTTTCGCCCAACCGCCAGGGGCGGATGCAGAACCACCGGTATCTTCCGCGCGCTCGGTGGAGGTGACCATCGCGATGGAGTCGCTGGCGGACA
>DATNET010000369.1:0-8004 GCA_035606745.1 Tepidiformaceae bacterium | reverse complement strand
GCGCATACGAGATCATCGCGTTCGAGGAAGGCTTTCACGGCCGTTCGACAGGGGCACTGGCTGCGACGGGCACGGCCCGCTATCGTGACCCCTTCGCGCCGCTCATGCCGGGCTTCAGTCATGTGCCGTGGAACGACCTTGCGGCGGTAAAAGCGGCTACGAACGAACGAACCGTCGCCATCCTCGCCGAGCCGATCCAGGGTGAAGCTGGCGTCAACATGCCAGCCCCTGGCTTCCTCAAGGGCCTCCGCGATTGGTGCGACGAACACGGCCTGTTGCTCATCTTCGACGAGATCCAGACTGGCGTCGGGCGCACAGGCACGCTCTGGGCCTACGAACAGGAAGGCATCGAGCCCGACATCATGGCGGTTGCGAAGGGCCTCGCCGGTGGCGTCCCGATCGGGGCAATCCTCGCCGGCGAGGAGCTTGCACAACACCTCGTCAAAGGCGACCACGGCACGACGTTCGGCGCCAACCCGTTGGCAACCGCCGCGGGCCTCGCGACCATGCGGTACATCATCGAGAACAACGTCGCCGAACAGGGCGCGCGCGGCTCCGAGCGGCTAATGGCCCGGCTGCGGTCGATGGAGGACCGGCTGCCGGTTGTCACGGAGGTGCGGGGGCGGGGAATGCTGATTGCGGTGGGTCTTTCGCGGGACTACTCCGCGGAAATTGTGGAGGCGTGCAGGGAACGGGGGCTGCTTGCGAACAATCCACGTCCTAACGCGATCCGGCTGATGCCGCCGCTCAATACCACCGACGATGAGATCGACCGGGCCTGCGACATCCTTGAGGCGGCTATCGTCGCCGCCACGTCCACGCCCGCGAAATAAGCAGTACCGGCGGTGGGTGGTTAGCCCGACGGGGAGCGACGATGAGTTCAGCCATCGAAAATCTGCAGGAAGCCCAACAGCGAGCGCTTAGCATTCGTCCCAAGGCCGGAGGATTTCCGGTGCTGGCCGAAGTGCTCCGACAGGCTGGCGTCCGTAAAAACCAATGGTTCCTACCTGCTGGCGAGTCGCTCTATCTCACGGACCTTGGCCCGGTGGTCAGCCAGGGCGAGCCGTTGGTGTCGGGGCTCGCCGATGTTCCGGCTTTTGATCGCGAGGCAGTGATCCACGCCATTCGAACAGACCAGGCCGGTGAAAGCACCTTCCCTGAATTCTTGGCGTCGATCTGGCAGGCCGGTGTCGTCCGCTACGAAGTCGATTTCCTCGCACGTACCGTGACGTACTATGGCTGCGATGCTACGAGCTACGTCGAGGCTTACCCCCAGGTAGAGGTGTGAGCGACACCGGCCGACGGATCGTGGTCGATTGCGGCCGATCCGCCACTCGCAGTCGCAGTCCTGCCCGCCGTTGGCTACCATTGCTTCGCAGGAGGCTCCCGTGCCTGAAAATTTCCAGGACTTCACCCTCGCGGCGGTGCAGGCGGCGCCCGTCTACCTGGATCGCGACGCCAGCATTGACAAGGCCGTTGAGTGGATCGGGAAGGCTGGCGACAAGGGGGCAGACCTCGCCGTCTTTGGCGAGACGTGGGTCTCTGGCTACGCCTCGTTTGGGGCCTGGCCAAACCATCCCGCGTTCCCGGGATTCCTCCGCCGATTCATCCAAAATGGTGTTGAAATCCCGTCGCCCGCGACCGACGCGCTCTGCCGTGCGGCGAAAGCGGCAGGCACGGATGTCGTCATTGGCGTAGCCGAACGGGATGCCACCACACAGGGCACGATCTACTGCACGCTGCTGTTCATCGGCCGGGAGGGGACGATCCTCGGCAAGCACCGCAAGCTCAAACCAACGATGTACGAACGCACCGTGTGGGGCGAAGGTGACGGAAGCACGCTACGGGTCTATGAACGGCCATACGGACGGCTGGGCGGACTCAATTGCTGGGAACACCAGATGGTGCTCCCGGGTTATGCACTGATCGCGCAGGGTCTGCAGGTCCACGCCGGCGCCTGGCCGGGAGGCACGTTCACGCGACAGGAGATTCTTTCCCGGGCGTTCGCCATGCAATCGGCCGCGTACGTCGTCATGACCGGTGCGCTGATCCGCGAATCCGACATCCCCGCTGACTTGATAACGTTGGCCATGGAAATCGACGGCCACACACGCAACCTCGTGCTGCCATGCAACGGCGCGTCGGGCATTATCGGACCCAACGGCGACGTGCTCGCCGGGCCATTGCTGAATGAGGAGGGAATCCTCACTGCGACGGGGAATCTCGGCACCGTCATGATGCAGAAGATGATCGCTGACCATGCTGGCCATTACTCGCGCCCCGACGTGTTCGATTTCCGCGTGAACGCCACGCCGAAGCGCATCGCGACGTTTACTGGCCGCGACGGCGTGGACGGCGATCCCGTTTCCAGCATTTCCTCCGGCGTCCGCGACGGCGGCATTCGCAACGAAGCTGAGCTCCGCGATGCCCTTGCCCATGCGGGACTCGAAGCGGTCAGCACGGGTGGCTATCGCTAATGTGGATCGCACTGACCGTGGTCGCGCTGGCCGGCGTTGGCATCGTCGTGGTGGGCTGGATGGGTCTGACGGGCAGCCTTCCTCGGAACGGTGTCGCGGGCGTGCGGACCCGATTTACGCGAAGCAGCGATGCGGCGTGGAAGGCAACTCACCGGGCGGCCGGGCCGTACCTCATATTTGGCGGAGTAGCGGCGATCATGGTGACGCTGGCGTTCCTTCCGTTCACTGCCGCGGGGAAGGTTTCAACCGGCATTGCCGCCGCCGCCGTGTTGGTTGCGGCGTTGCTCCTTGGAGCGACCGCCATTGCCGGCGGGCTGCTCGGCGTGCGCAGCGCTAAACGCCAACTTTCCGCCGCCGACGGCGACCAAACCCTGTAACCGACGAAACCATCGCGGCCCTCGTTTCCCCGGTTCACGGCGTCGCGGCATACTTGATGCAGATCGCCGCGAGCCTCGACCGCTCGCGCTGTCTCCGGAATCACACACCCAGTTATAGGAAGCGCCGTGCCCAAGCTTGTCCTCGCCTATTCCGGTGGTCTTGATACCACCACAGCCATCAAATGGCTGAGCGTCGAGCAGGGCTACGAGGTGATCGCCCTCAATATTGACGTGGGTAAGAGCCGCGAACAGCCGGTGGTCGAATCGCGCGGGCTCGCCGCCGGAGCGGTCAAGGTGCGGGTGATCGACGCCCGCGAGGACCTGCTCCGCTACTTTGCATTTCCCGCGCTCGCCGCTGGCGCGATGTACCAGGACACCTATCCCCTTGCAACAGCGCTGGCTCGGCCACTGATGGCGAAGCTATTGGTCGACGTCGCTCACGAAGAGGGAGCTACCGCGGTCGCGCATGGCTGCACAGGCAAAGGCAACGACCAGGTGCGCTTCGACGTCGGCATCATGACCCTCGACCCGTCGCTCACGATCGTCGCGCCAACCCGCGAAAATGCGATGGCGCGGGAGATGCAAATCGAATATCTGCGTGGCCACGGTATCGATATCCCCTGGGGCGACAAGGGCCCGTTCAGCATCGACGAGAACATGTGGGGCCGCAGTGCGGAAGCAGGCGTCCTTGAGGACCCATGGCAGGAGCCGCCGGCCGAAGCATACGAATGGACGCGCTCCCCAGAGGACGCTCCCCCGGAACCTGCATACTTAGAGCTCACCTACGAACACGGTATGCCGACTTCCCTCAACGGCGAGCCGATCGGCCCGATCGCCATGGTGGAACGGCTGAACGAGCTCGGCGGCCAATACGGCGTGGGCCGCATCGACCACATCGAGGACCGCCTTGTCGGTATCAAGAGCCGTGAAATCTATGAGGCCCCGGCGGCGACCATCCTCCACACCGCCCATCGCGCACTCGAAGCGATGACGCTTTCCAAGCAGCAACTGAAGCTGAAGAAAGTCATCGCAACGGACTATGCTGAACTCATCTACAACGGTCTCTGGTTTAGTGCGCACCACCAGGACATCGCCGCCTACGTTGCCAGTACCCAACGCCACGTCACGGGCACTATCCGGCTCAAGCTTCAGCGTGGCCAGGCGACGGTGGTTGGGCGCACCGCACAGGAATCGTTGTACGACCGCGGGCTTGCTACTTATGATCGCGGCGACACCTACGATCAGTCGGCTGCGGTCGGCTTTATCAACATCTGGGGGTTGCAAACTCGGCAGCAGGCGCGAGTCCAACTCCTTGGCCAGTTGCCGGAAGCGCTAAAAATTGCGATGCCCCGGGAGGAACAATGACCACGTTGTCCGAACCTGCGGTGGAGGTGCGTTACCAGGGTGGCAGTGCCGGCGGCGAGCTGTGGGGGATGACGCAGGGCGACTTCGCTATTTCGGCGCCGGGCCGGAACGAGCACGAGGTCGCGGTGCTGCTCAACGATCCCGCGGCGCAAATGCTCGCGGCTGAACTCGGAGTGGAAGACACTCCCGCCTTTCGGCAGGAGGCCGTCCGGCAGGTCGGCCAGGTTTGGCTGGAACAGCTTGAGAAGAGCGGCCCGGTCGACCCACAGATCTTCGTATCGGTTGGCCTGTTGAGGGAACACCCGGAAATCATGAAAGAGCTGAAACTGATCCAGGCCGTGTAAGCGGCTCCCCGGACGAGAGGCATTAGTTGGCACGGAACACCGGCGATGAATGGTGGCGGAGCGCCGTCATGTACCAGATCTACCCTCGCAGCTTCCAGGACAGCAACGGCGATGGCATAGGTGACCTGCAGGGCATCATCGACCGCCTCGACTACCTCAACGATGGCACGCCGCGTTCCCTGGGCATCGATGGCATCTGGCTGTCGCCCACATTTCCTTCGCCCATGAAGGACTTCGGCTACGACGTCTCAGACTACGAGGGCGTCCATCCTGAATTCGGCGAGCTTGCCACGATGGACCGGCTCATCGCTGAATGCCACCGCAGGGGCATCAAGCTGCTTCTCGACTACGTGCCCAACCACAGTTCCGACCAGCATCCGTGGTTCATCGAATCGAAGTCGTCTCGCACAAACCCGAAACGGGACTGGTACGTTTGGCGCGACCCGGTTGCGGGCGGCGGTCCTCCGAATAACTGGCGGGCCGCATTTGGCGGCGGCGCCTGGCAATTCGATGAAACGACCGGGCAGTATTACTTACACTCGTTCCTTGTCGAACAGCCAGACCTGAATTGGCGCAATCCCGAAGTCGTCAAGGCGATGCACGACGTGCTCCGCTTCTGGTTCGACCGGGGCATCGACGGATTCCGCATCGACGTTGTCGGGATGATCCTGAAGCACCCCGAATTCGCTGATAACCCATTGAACCCGGCCTGGCAGGCGGGTGATGCTCGGCATTCGAAGTATTTGAATGCGCATGTCTTGAACTACCCCGACGTGTTTCCCGCCGTCCGGGGCATCCGCGACGTGTTCGACGAATATCCCGACCGGATGGCTGTCGGTGAAGTGTTTGGCACTGCGGAGGAGATTAGCCAGTTTTACGGCGAAGGCGGGTTGAACGGCCTGCATCTTGCCTTCAACTTCCAATTCATTTCCGAACACCACAATGCCGTCACCACGCCGTGGGACGCGGCCATCCTGTCACGCATCGTCAGCAACGCCGAAGCCGCGATTCCATCTGGTGGACAGCCCTGCTACGCCCTCGCGAACCACGACGAGCCTCGGTTCATCTCGCGCAACAACGCCGACGGACGGGGTCGCGAACGGGCGGCCGCAGCGGCCATCATGCTGCTTGGGCTTCGCGGCACGCCGTTTCTCTATTATGGAGAGGAAATTGGCATGATTAACGGGGAGATCCCGGAGGACCGCCTTCGTGACCCGGCGCGGTTCAGGACTCGGGGACGCGACCCCGAGCGGACGCCGATGCAGTGGGATGGAAACCCGGGACGGGGATTCTCGGAGGCCGAGCCCTGGCTGCCATACGGTCCAGACGACATAAGCGTGGTTTCTCAAGAGGGCGACCCAGGTTCGCTGCTGGAGCTCCATCGCCGCGCTATCTGGCGACGAAAGCTCGAACCATCGCTTCTGCGCGGCAGCTACAACGAACTCGATGGCATGCCGATGGGCGTATTCGCGTTCGAACGCCAGGCGCCGGGCGCGCGGCCGGTGACGGTCGTCGTCAACACATCGACCGAGCCGCGCACGGTGCCTCTCGCCGAGCAACGAGGCTCCGTCCTCGTTGCCACCGATCCTTCGGTCGAAGGAAGCGCGGTTCGAGGCAGCGTGACGGTCGCGGCGCTTGGGGCGCTGATGATCGCCGGCGCTGACCCCGCTGTTCCTCTGGTATCCTGACACCATGGCAGACCCCACCAGCGAGCAGCCCGGACGGGTCCGCGTCCGGATAGACGGCAAGGCGCCGCGCCGGGGCTCCCGGCACGATTCGCAGGCTCCGGTCAACCTCGAACCCGAGCCGCCAGCCGAATGCGATTGCCCACGGTTGGACCCCGAGGAGTGGAACGAAGTCGAAAACGACTGGTCCGACATCACGTTCCTCAAGACCACGACCACTGCGCTGCTCGGCGTGCCGATGGGGTACGACAGCACCCGTAAAGAGGTGGCTGCCAAAGCAAATGCCATCGGCGCGACCATCCCGGAGGACGGGATGCTGCTCCTGGGCTCCGGCCGCTTTCGCAGGCCGCTCCTGCTCGAAGTCGAGGACGCCCCGGAGCACGGCAAGGGGATTGAGCGGCCCGGCGGGATCGCGTTTACGATGCTCGTCGAAGCGCCGTGGGGCCAGATCCAGGGCAAAGTCGAGGAGACGCGCCGAGCCGCGACTGAGCGTTACGGCAGGGGGCCAGACAACGTTTGGGTCTGGTATCTCACCTGCCGCGAATGCTCCCACGAACGCAACTTCGAGACGCTCATCGTGGCCCACTACCGGCACCCGAGGTGACGAACAGCGACCAGGTACAGCTTTTTGGCTGGATTGTCCTGGCGCTTGCGTGTGGGTTCGTCGTCGGGTTGGAGCGGGAGTTTCGCGGACATGAAGCGGGCGTACGGACGTACGCGCTGGTCTGTGCTGGTTCGGCGTTGTTCGGCCGGGTGAGTTTTCTCCATGGCAGCACATCGATCGCCGCGAACGTCGTCCAGGGCATCGGGTTTCTCGGCGCTGGCCTGGTCTTCCACCAGGGCGGCGGCGTACGAGGCATCACCACCGCCGCCACCGTGTGGGTGATTGCGGCCGTGGGCCTGCTCGTGGCGTCTGAGCTATGGCTTTCGGCGATCCTGATCACGCTCACGATCGTCGTCATGCTCGAACTGGAGCCGATTTCAAGCTGGGTGCTCACGCACGGCAGGCCGCGCGCGGAACCGCATTCCGTCCCTCCGGAATCGCTCACACAGCCGGCCGAAGAAGGCCCGTGACGAGGCTGCGCAGGCAGCTTTGACGTTTGGTGGGGGCGCGCCTATAGTCCGGGCAACCCGAAAAGAGCGGCTATGGGGCCTGAACTGTCATGCCGAGCGAATCGACGTTGAGCGACGTGCGATGCCTATTGGCAGCGCACGACTGGAGACAGCTGACGTTGGCGAAGGCGTTTGGGCTCCTGGCTCTCGGGGCGGTCGCACTCATGGCGGCTGGCTGTTCCGGTGCTGCGCCTTCCCCCGCATCAACGGCCGTACCGATGGGCGGAAACACATTCGGCTTCTGGGTTTTCGACGCTGCGAGTATCAAGGACGCGGTTAAGCAAGTCGACGCCCGGACGGGGATGCAGACCCGCGTGCCCTCCAACGTCCCGCCAGGCTTCGCGCTGAAGTCCGTCTCGGAAGGGCGCACCGCACCTGCAGACCCGAATAAGCGCGAGGTGCTGGACTACTATTCGACATCGTTCACCCCGCCGGTGTCGGGGGCCATCAGTACTACCGAGCCGCATATCCAGGTCACAGAACTGCCGGTCGTCGCGACCGAGGAACGGCCCAGCACGGCGGTCGACCTCGGCCTGCCCGGGTGCTCAGCGATCTCCGTGAACTTGAGCGCGGCCGAGAAGGCTGTGGCAGGCTCTGGTGGCATTTTTGAGATCACCTGCAAGGGACGCACGTGGAACGTCAC
>DATNET010000353.1:0-3642 GCA_035606745.1 Tepidiformaceae bacterium | reverse complement strand
TCTTCCCCTCGCACTCGACCGTGTGACCGTTGCCGCGCTGCGGCCCGAGGCGGGCGGCGCCGTTGGTAACGGTGACGCCGTGGCTCTTCAGCAGCGTCTCGACGCCGCCCACGAGTTGCTCCACGACCTTGCGGCTGCGATCGACAGCGCTCCCAAGATCGAAGGTTGGATTGGAGACGCCGACGCCCCACTTCTCGGCATCGCGGACGAAGTTAACCACGTCCGCGTTGCGGAGGAGCGCCTTGCTTGGGATGCAGCCCCAGTTCAGGCAAAGGCCGCCCACCCGGTCGCGTTCGAAGAGCACCACGGAGAGACCAAGCTGGGCCGCGCGGATTGCCGCTACGTAGCCGCCAGGGCCGCCACCGATAATTGCAACGTCATAGCTCGCCATAGCCTGCTCCTAGACTACCATAGTTAAGACCGCTGGTTAGATTCGGCAGCCGCCCACGAGCAGCCCATTGACCGAAGTGATTGCTTCTATCGTGCGAGGCAGTCGGTCGGGTGTCCACCCGGCCTGCGCCGCTACTGAGAGGACGCGAACAGCAACGAGTTCCCCAAGTATCGGAGGCAGCTATCATGCGCTGAGGGGGTCAAGAGTCATGACCATCGAATCGGACTACATCGCTCAACACGGACGCTCCCAGCACCTGGCCGAGCGGGCGCGTGAGGTACTGCCGAGTGGCGTTACGCATGACAGCCGTTTCCTTCGGCCCTTTCCGATTTACGCGGAGCGTGCGGCTGGCAGCCACAAGTGGGACGTGGACGGCAACGAGTATGTGGACTACGTCATGGGGCACGGCGCGCTCCTGCTTGGCCACAACTTTCCGTCCGTCACAGAAGCAGCCCAGGCGCAGCTCGCCCTGGGCACGCATTACGGCGCGAGCCAGGAACGGGAAATCGAATGGGCCGAAGAAGTCGTGAGACTCGTCCCGTCGGCGGAAATGGTTCGGTTCACGAGCTCTGGCACCGAGGCGACGCTCATGGCTCTTCGGCTCGCGCGGTCGTTCACGGGCAAGCCTGGTGTGATCAAATTCGATCGCCATTTCCATGGCTGGCATGACTACGTCGCGGCCAGTTCCAAATATTCGGGCAGCGCGCCGGCGGGAGTACCAGCCTCGACCATGGAAAGTGTCGCGGTGCTGCCATTGGACATGACAGTAGTCGCCGACACCGTAGAAAAGCGCGGCGATGTGGGTGCAATCATCATCGAATCGGCTGGGGCCTCAAGTGGTACGCTGCCCGTCCCATCCGGCTTTCTCCATGAACTGCGTGCCTTCACCGCTGATCATGGGCTCGTCATGATCATGGACGAAGTGGTGACGGGCTTTCGTTGGGCGCCGGGCGGTGTGCAGGAAGCCGAAGGCGTAACGCCGGATCTGACGACCCTCGCAAAGATCCTCGCCGGAGGATTCCCTGGCGGCGCTGTCGCCGGGCGCCGGGATGTCATGGGCCGGCTCAGCTTCCCCGAGCCAGGCGATAAGGCCGAGAAGATCGGCCACCCCGGGACGTTCAACGCCAACCCGCTATCCGCAGCCGCCGGGACCGCCTGCCTGCGAGAGGTCGGAGACGGCGCACACCAGCGGAAGGCCGCCGAAAACGCGGCGCAGCTTCGGGCCGGGATGAACGGAACACTCTGCCGGCTTGGCTTGCCGGGCGCGGTCTACGGCCAATCGAGCGAATTCCGGATCGTCCTGGCCGGCGACAAAGTGCCGGAGGCGACCGACTACGGCCCGTTGGAGCTGCCTTACGAACTTCTCGCGGCCGGTACTCCGCACGAGAGAGAGCGGTTGCTGCAGCTTGGGATGCTCAACGGCGGTGTCCACCTGTTCGGGAACGGTGGAATGACGAGCAGCGTGCATTCGGATGCCGACATCGCCGCCACCGTCGATGCGTTCGGCGCTGCAGTGGAAGCGTTAGTGGCGGAAGGCGCTTACTAACGCTTCCAAAAGCCGACCGCGGATGGCGCCGTTGCGCCGAAAATTCGAGCAACGCCTCCCGACCCGGTTGTTCGCCTATAATCGCCCTACACCACTTCGGAGTACTTCGATGAAACATACTCGCCTGGGCCGCACCGGCCTGCAGGTCTCCAGGCTGTGCCTTGGAACGATGACGTTCGGCCTGCAATGCGATGAGCCGACCTCTGTCGCCATCATGGACCGCGCCGCAGACGGCGGCATCACGTTCTTCGATACCGCCGATGTATACCCACTCGGCGGCACTGGAGACACAATAGGCCGTACGGAGGAGATTGTCGGACGCTGGCTCAAGGGCCGGCGCGAACGATTCATCCTCGCGACGAAGTGCTTCGGGCGATCCGGGCCAGCCCGGTGGGACCAGGGGAATTCGCGCAAGCACATCCTTGATGCTGTGGATGCGTCGCTGCGGCGCTTGCAAACCGACTACATCGACCTCTACCAACTCCATGGACCTGACCCGGAAACACCCATCGACGAGACGCTCCGCGCCCTCGAAGATGTCGTCCGCTCGGGCAAGGTGCGGTACGTCGGCTGTTCGAACTTCCTGGCCTACCAGGTCGCGCGTGCGCTCGGACGAAGCGAAGCGCTGGGTGTTGTGCGGTTCGATTCGGTGCAGCCCCGCTACAACCTGTTGTTCCGGGAGCCGGAGCGCGAACTTCTGCCGCTTTGCGCCGAAGAGGGGATCGGCGTCATCCCGTACAACCCCATCGCCGGCGGCCTGCTGAGCGGCAAACATACCAACGCTGCACCACCACCCGAGGGCACGCGATTTACGCTCGGCACAGCTGCTTCAAGGTACCAGGACCGATACTGGCACGAAGGCATGTTCGAAGCGGTTGAACGGATGCGCCCACTCGCCGGGCAGGCTGACATGTCGCTGCCCCAGATGGCCGTCGCCTGGGTGTTGGCCAATCCCGCGATTACAGCACCCATAATCGGGGCGAGCCGCCCGGAGCAGCTCAACGACACGCTTGCAGCGGTCGAGCGTCCGCTCCCGGAAGGCCTTAAGCAGGAGTTAGACGACCTGACGGCCATGTACCGCCGCGGCGACGCGGGCCGCTAAACATGGGAGATGACGTGCAGGACTTCCTCGAGATTGCCCGCCGTGCGGCGATGATCGCGGGCGAAGTCATCATGCCGCTCTACGAATCGGACCTGACCGTGGAGCTGAAGGCCGACCGTACGCCGGTAACCGCGGCCGACCGCGGGGCGGAGGAGGCTATCCGTCGGTTCCTCGAGACGGAGTGCCCGGGACACGGCATCCTCGGCGAAGAATTGGGTGAAACACACGGCAGCGGTCGCTACCGCTGGATCCTCGACCCCATCGATGGGACAAAGTCGTTCATCCACCACGTGCCGCTGTTCGGCACCCTGATCGCGCTCGAAGATGACGGCGTGCCAGTGATCGGCGTGATCGCATGCCATGCGACCGGGGAGGTCGCCTCAGCCGCGCGGGGGGCCGGGGCGTGGCTGAATGGCAGCCGCATTCATGTTTCGACGACCGCGTTACTCTCCGAGGCGACGGTGTCCACGACGAGCTACAGCCGCCTATCGGCGACACACCCGAAGGCATACGAGCGACTCACGAGTTCGGCGGGCCTGATGCGGGCGTGGGGTGACTGCTACGGCTACCTGATGGTCGCGGCGGGCCGCGCGGACGTGATGC
>DATNET010000602.1:0-7409 GCA_035606745.1 Tepidiformaceae bacterium | reverse complement strand
TGGGACCCGACGACCCTGGCATCGCACGGCCAGATCGTCTGCGAATCCGCGTGCCAGCAAACCGGCGACGACGGCATTGCGACCCTCATCTTCAAGCCCAAGAGCGAGACGGCGCCGTTCACGGGCCCACTCGCGAGCGAGCACGGCAAAGTCGTTGCCAACGCCGTCTACCTGAGCAGCCTGGGCAACGTCTTCGGTCCCGCGGACGAACTCGCTACGCCCAAGGACGCGGACTTCCTCTGGGAAGTGGACTGGCACTCGAAAGGTTCATGGGCAGGCACCGTGACCATGACCTGGGACCAGCCCGAAACCTCTGCCGAAGGCACAGCAGATGTGCGGTTCGATGTCGCCGTGCCCGCCACCGGCGAGGGAGACACCCACACCAATATCTACCGGCTGGCGCAGGGGACGGACCAATGGTCGCAAACGCTGCCCGATTGCAAGCCCGCACCGCAGACCGGCTCGGCCACGCTCCCGCCTGGCTCTGCCTCCCTCACGGTCACGGAGACGGACGGCATGATGACCTATGAGTTCGTGATGACAGACGGCCAAAAGGTGCCCTACACCACGACCTGTGGCGAAGACCCGCCGACCTCCGTGCCGGTGTTCGCCGTGCCGCCTGCGTTCCCGTTCCCCATGTCCGGCCCAGAAATGCCGAGCTACAAAAGCGGGCCGATACCGATAAGCGACACCATTTCTGGCTCGACATACCTGCAAATCGACGATGCGACCGTCGTCTGGAACTGGGAACTCCATCGCAGTTAGCGTCCCCGCAACGTCACTCCAAGGGAGTCTCAACCAGGGCTGGAGGCGGGCAGCCCTGGTTGAGTGCGGCGAAACCGAGGCCGACACTGCGACCCAACACTGGGGGCGTTGCGTCAATGAACGTCCGTTCTCACGGAGAGAGCGTTCGGGTTAGCCCGTCGAATCCGGCTGCTTCGCGTCCGCAGCCTTCTGTGCCATCGCCGCGGCCGCGCCGTCGAAGAGGATCGCCTTCATGCGCGGTTCGCGCCGGCGCGCTCGCACTACCAGTACCGCGAACAGCGCGATCGCCAGCCACGCCAGCACGCCTGCGCTGGACACGAGATGGAGGCGTGCGTCTTCGTTCATGTGGCCGGTGGCCAACGCTCCATAGACGCGGATCAGTGTTGCGGCTATCAGCAGCCAGAACGGACCGCGTTCGACCAAACCCGGCTTTCGGGCTTCGGCGCGTTCGAGCGCAAACAGCGGCGCCACGAGCTGCGCCATCCCGATAATCAACAAGGTGATAAGGCCCAGGCCGAGCGTGTGCCGGGCGGCGTCACGCACGCCCACTGCCTCGTACGCGCCTCGCCAGGCGGACTCGCTCCCGGCCCAGACGAGCAGGATGCCCGCGCCCATCGCGGCAATGTTCGCCGCCAGCACGTAACGGGCGGCCGACCGAGCCCGTGGACGCAGCCGGTGTGCCGTCCCCCACACCGAGCCGGCAAGCGGCGGTAGCCACGCGAACCCGATGCCGGATGCCAGCAAGCCCAGGCCAACGAGCCGCGCGCTTGCCGAATCCGAAACAGGCAAGAGCGATGCTGCGATCAGCACTCCACCGAGGTTCAATGCGACGCCGGGCACAACCACATGGCGCAACTTGGGGGTCTTGCGTCCGAAAAACACGGGCACGCTGCGGCTCTGAACAGCCCAGATGAAGTTGCCTACAGGCCCGATCAATACCATCCACGTCAACGCGTCGTCGAGCGCGAACGGGGTGAAACGGCCATTGCTATAAGCCCGAATACCTGCGGCGAGGATGAACGCCGCCCATGCCACCCACCATGCCGCCCCCGCGAGAGCGAAATAGCGCCAGGGCTCCTGCTTTCGCCGGCCCCGCACGAGGGTGTAGAACAGGGCGCCGCCCGTAGCCACCGTCCCCAGTGCACCCGAGACGGCTGCCACCAACACCAGCCAGTCTCCTGCCGCGCCGTCGATGAACGGCTCCGCGACCGTCCGCACCACGACCGACGCCACGAGCAGCACCAGCACTGGCACCGTCACGCTCCGCTTGAGCGGCTTTCGGCCGGCGAATCGCGGCATGAGCCGCATCGCCATGCCTGCGACAAACAGTCCGGCCCAGCCCTGGAGCTGGGCCCAGCCGTGCGCCTGGATGAGCAGCGGGACGCGGTCCTCCCACGGGATGGTGCCGGTTTCGGCCAGGGGCAACACGATTGCCAGCAAGAAGCCGCCGGCAAGCGCAACGAACAGCGCCGACCCGATGTACGCCAGGTACGAACGGTCTTCGACCGCCGGCACGACGTCCCGGTGCCGCACCGTCGGCGGCTCAAGCTGGATATCGTCGTCGGCCACACTCCGAGACTACACCGCTTCAGCGTTTCGGCGGCGTGCTCAATGGCGGAAATGCCGCGTGCCCGTGAGCACCATCGCCACCCCATACTTGTTGCAGCAGTCGATGCCGTCCTGGTCGCGCATCGAACCACCGGGGTGGACGATCACCGCCACGCCTGCCTGGCACGCCTTCTCGATGGAGTCGCCCCAGGCGAACGGGAAGAACGCGTCGCTTGCGAGCGCCGCGCCCTTCACCTCGTCCCCGGACTTCTCCATCGCGATTTCGACCGATTTCACTCGGTTCGGCTGCCCGCTCCCCATGCCCAGCAACCGGCCATCCTTCGCTACCGTGATGGCGTTGCTCTTCACGTGCTTCACGCACCGCCATGCGAAGCGCGCGTCTTCAAGCTCTTGCGACGTGGGCTGCCGGTCCGTCACCACCTTGAAGTCGATCTCCTCCGGCGTGCGGTCGTCCGATTCCTGGACGAGCCAGCCGCCGCCGACCTGCCGGAACGCCCGGCCGCCACGCAATCGCGGCTGCGCTTCGAGGATGCGCAGGTCCTTGGACTTGCCCTTCAGCAGCGCAAGCCCATCGGCGGTGTACGAAGGGGCGATGACGATCTCGTAGAACATCCGCGTCTCGCCGTCGTTCGGGTTGCGAAACTCGCGCAGCTCGCGGGCGAGCTCGACATCCAGTGGCCGGTTAAACGCGACGATCCCGCCGAACGCGCTCGTCGCATCGCCCCGCACGGCCAACCGATAGGCCTCGAGGAGGTCGTCCCGGGTGGCAACACCGCAGGGATTGGTGTGCTTCACCACCACGCACGTCGGCCCCTGGAAATCGTTGACCGCGTTCCAGGCCGCATCGGCATCCAGGTAGTTGTTGTACGACATCTCCTTGCCGTGGTGCTGGACGGCCGTCGCGATGCCCCCCCGTCCGTGTTCGCGCAGCGAAAGGTCACGATAGAACGCGGCCGCCTGGTGCGGGTTTTCGCCGTAGCGAAGCTCCTGCGCGATGGCCAATGGAATCGTGAGCTCCGGCGCGGCGGTCCCCGGGTTATCCTGCCCCCAGAGCCACTCCGAGACAGCGCTGTCGTAGGTGGCTGTGAGCTGATACGCCTTCCACGCGAGGTTGCGTCGCATCGCGCCATCGACCCCGCCTGCGCGCAACGCGGCGAGCACGGTCTCGTAGTCGCTCGGGCTCGTGACCACTATCACGTCGCGATGGTTCTTCGCCGCTGCGCGCAGCATCGTCGGGCCGCCGATGTCGATGTTCTCGATGCCGTCTTCGAAAACAACCCCGGGCTTCGTAACGGTGGCATAGAACGGATAGAGGTTGCAGGCCACAAGGTCGATCGGGCCGATGCCGTGCGCGGTCAGGGCCTCCATGTGGGCGGGCACGTCGCGCCGCGCAAGGATGCCGCCGTGCACGCCTGGGTGCAGCGTCTTCACGCGGCCATCGAGCATCTCCGGGAAGCCCGTGATGTCCTCGACCTTGCGCACGCGCACGCCCGCCTGTTCGAGGGCGGCGAAAGTGCCGCCTGTGGAGACGATCTCCCAGCCAAGCTCAACGAGCCCGCGGGCAAACGGTTCGATGTTGGTTTTGTCGTAGACGCCGAGCAGAGCACGCATGACGACCTCCTGGTCACCCCGGTGGGTCTGGGCATCGTGCGTTTCGGCAAGACCTGGTGCACGTTGGTCGTGCACCGCCGCCTCGTTGTCCAAACCCAGGATCAGAAAAGGCCCCGCGCTCAAGATGCGACGAGACCTTCGGCCCAGGCGAGCGGCCATGCTAAGACTGCCGGGCTTCCCCGCGGTTAGCTCCGCGTTTCGCCAGTTGCCCGGTGCGGCCAGTATATCAGGAGAACAGGTCTCTGACGCGCTGGCGATCTCGTTCGAGTTCGGCCCGCAGGTTCACCAAACGATCGGTGATCTCCCAGACCTCGCACCAGCGTGCAACGTAGGCCCAGTCAACGTCGGGAAGCTTCCCGAGGTCGTAGAGGTCCTTCCAGTCCTTGTTTCGAGACGCCAGCAACTTCAAGACGAGAAGGTCTTCGACCGTGGCTACGGGCAGCGGCAAGCCCGGTGCATTCACGGCCCGGCCGATCACCGTCGTTTCGAAGTCGGTCTTCGCTACCATCATGTCGAGTTCGACCGTCGTTTCGGCGTGCCTCATGCGCACGAAGTCTGGCCCCGAGGGGCTGCCCTCGTCCTGCTTCATGACGATGACGAAGCCTTCGGCGAGAAAGCGGGCCACGACGTCGCGCACGATTTCGCCATCCGAAACCACCGTGACATCGACATCGAGCGTGATCCGCGGCTCAACCCAACCCGAGCAGTGTGCGTGCTGCCTGGCTCGAACTAGCCACGATAGAGGCCGAGCCGCCTTGCCCGCTCATAGAACTCGGCCGGACCGGGGCCATTATGCGACCATTTCCAGTCGGGAAGTTCGGAGATGCTCCACGTGAGACTCACCAGCAACCGCTCCGCAAGCGGCAGGGCGAGGTGTTCTCGCTGCGCTTCCGCATGGCTCTCATGCTTCCAGCGCCCAAGGCTGCGCATGCGCTCATGATCCTGCGCCGATGCCTGTTCAACCACCGGCGGCGCCTTCGAATCGGAGCGTGCTTTCGTTGCCACACATCTATTGTACAGGCCGATGAGGCCCATGCGATCGCCTCTCGCATCCGAGTACACTGGCGACATGCCCGCCCGCACGGCTCGCCCGGCATCGCCCGCGAAGGCCGCGCATGTCCAGGAACATGCGGCGGGCCTCCTCGGGAGCCTGGACGACCTCTCGCTGCGCGCTTCTTTCTTCGCGATCGGGATCCCGCTGCTCATCGTCGGGATCTGGTACCTCGCCGGATATGGCTTTGGCGAAAAGCCCGCCGGTGCGCTGCCGCGTCCGCTGTTCGCGCTCGCGATGGGTTCGTTCGTGCTCGTGCCGATGCTCGCATTGGCCGGCGCCACGACCGCGTTCATCGTCGCCGCTTCCGCCGCCTGGGAAGCCCGCCCCACGTTTCGGCAGTGGCTGCGGGTGCTCTTCCTCGTCGCTGTTGGCCTCTGGGCGCTCGTCACCGCATACACCTGGGACACCGCGATCCTCCCGGCCATCACCTGATCCCGAGCCCGCACCGCTCGGTTCTGCGACAATCGGTTCTCAGATCTCAGTTCTTGCCCGGGAGCATGCTGCTTGGAATACCCCCTCCGGCCGATCACCGACGACCAGGTGCCTCAATTCTTCGATTGCATGGCCACAGGCTTCGGCTACGACTTCAACGAAGGTAGCTGGCGTGAACGCCAGGGGTTGTACGCCGAACTCGAACGCTCCCTCGCCGCGTGGGACGGCGACCAGGTGGTCGGCACGACGGGCATCTGGAGCTTCGATCTGACTGTGCCCGGCGCTTCCGTCGCCACCGCCGGCGTGACCTGGGTCACGGTGCGCGCGACGCATCGCCGCCGCGGGTTGCTGACGGCAATCATGCGGCGACAACTGGAAGACATCCACGAGCGCGGAGAAACGCTTGCCGCGCTCTGGGCGAGTGAAGCGCCCATCTACGGCCGATTTGGTTACGGCTGCGCTGCCGAGGGCGTGGAGATGCGCATCGAGCGGCCGCACTCGGCACTGAAGTTCACGCCTCCCAGCTCGGGCCAACTGCGCTTCGTTACGCGCGACGAGGCACTGGCCGGTTGGCCAACGTTCTACGAGCGCGTCCGCCTCACGACGCCCGGCATGATCTCGCGGCATGAGAAATGGTGGTCGCTTCGCCATCTTGCGGAGTTGGAAACGGACCTTGGTGGTTTCACAAAGCAACGCCTGGTCCAGTACGAAGAAAATGGGGAGATCCAGGGCTACCTGCGCTACCGCACCAAAGACGCCTATGACCATGGCAGCGCAGCGAGCGACTTGCGCGTGCGCGAACTCATCGCAGGCAGCGACGCTGCCTATTCAGCGCTCTGGCAGTTTGTTTTCGGCGTCGACCTCGTAAAAACCATCCATGCGGAATGGCGCAAGGTCGATGAGCCGCTCGTCTGGATGCTCAACGACCCACGCCGCCTTATCCGTCGCACGCAGGACACGTTGTTCGTCCGGCTCGTCGATGCCGCCGGAGCACTCGCGGCTCGCCGTTACAGCTCAGAGGACGAACTCGTCATCGAGCTGCGCGACAACTTCTGCGATTGGAACACCGGCACCTACGTGTTAAAGGGAGGGCCCGGAGGCGCAACCTGCACACCGACGACGCGCTCCGCCGATATCGTGCTCGAAACCGAGGCGCTGGCGGCCACGTACCTTGGTGGAGTCCGCTTTTCGACGCTGGCGCACGCAGGCCGCGTGGAAGGCTCGGCCGCTGCGCTGCGGCGCGCCGACGCAATGTTTGCGTGGCAACCGATGCCCTGGATCCCAGAGATCTTCTAATCAGTCCAATGCTGGGCCTCAGTCCTCAGTCCTCAGTCCTCAGTCCTCAGTCAGTCCAATGCTGGGCGCAAACGCCACCGCGGTCTTATGTGACGTAGCTCATACTTGGGGACCCTTGGCGCATGCGACACTGCAGGGACCCCGGCGGGCTCGCTCCCTCAATTTCGAGCCAGCCGGGACAGCAGCAGAGCCGCCGCCGGGATTTCCCCTCCCCCGGCGGCGACGTCTGCATTGTTCCCGGGGCGGCGCCCCTGGTCTGAATCGGCGCAAAATTCGTTCCGATGACCCCTACTCCCCTTCTCCCGCATGGTCGGGAGAAGGGGCTGGGGGATGAGGGCCCGCGGCCAAGCAAAGCGTCCGTCGCTGGCTGCGATCTGGGCAATCGGCGCGCAGTAACTTGCCCTCACCCCGGCCCCCTAGGAGAGCGAAGGTCCAGTTTTCATCGCGGGTGTGGGCCCGCCATCAGCGACTCAGTTCCAGGCGTATGCTCTGGCGTGCGGCGTCTTTCGCGCGGCACAAAACACATGCCCGGAGCACCAGTGGATTACGGACAGATCGCTTACGAACTTGATGCCGATGGCATCCTTACCATCACCCTCGACCGCCCGGAACAGCTCAACGCCTTCACCGGACAGATGCAGCAGGAAATGATCGACGCCCTCGATCGCGCCGACGCCGATGA
>DATNET010000601.1:0-7501 GCA_035606745.1 Tepidiformaceae bacterium | reverse complement strand
AGGGAAGACATGAGGGTTTCGCGCGTGAACACGCGGTTCGGTTTCCGCGCCATGAGTTCGAGAAGCAAGAACTCTTTCGGCGTCAGCGGAATGACTTCCCCGTCGCGCAGGACCTGGTGCCCTTCGACATCGACCAGCAGGTCTTCATAGACGATGCGGGCGGGCGAGGCTGGACGGCGCCGGAGCACGGCTTCGATCCGCGCGGCAAGCTCCTCCATGGCAAACGGCTTGACGACGTAGTCATCGGCCCCCGCACGCAGCCCTTCTACGCGGTCGCTCACGCCGTCGCGAGACGTGAGCATAATCACCGGCACTTCGGCGATCTCCTGCAGCTCATAACAGAGATCGATGCCATCTACATCTGGCAGCATGAGGTCCAGCACAACGAGGTCCGGCAGTTCGCGCGAATATGCCTTGAGAGCGGACTCGCCGTCGGCGCAGCCGGTCACTTCGTAGCCGCGGCGTTGCAGCCCCCGCTGGACGATCGAAAGGATCTCCGGGCTGTCGTCAACACAGAGGACGCGGACGTTACGGCGCTCGACTGGCCCTGTCATTGGGATGCCGCCTGCCTGGCCGGCCGGCCATGGTTGCCAACCGCCGGAGCGATCGTACTTCGCCACGGTGGCAGCGTCATGTGCACGTCCCGGCCAGCCGGTAGAGGTCGAAATCGCGCTGTGGGGAGGTCCTGCTTGCGCAACCGTTGGCCGTGAGCTGATCAAGCAGGCTGTGCTCGTTCGTGCGGTAACGCGCGTCGTAATCGTGGTAGATGATCACTTCATCCACCTTCCTCGCACGCAGGAACGAAAGATATGCCGCGCTCGAGGGCCAGCTTCGCCGATCGATGCTCTCGGGGAAGAATTCAGAATCCAACTTCGCGCCATGTTGGATGAGCTGATACATGCCTACCTTGCCATCGGCGACACGAAGAATGCGATACGTGCTCCCGGGGCGAAACTCGGCGGAATCGATGAACGGCAGCAACTGCGTGTCGGGCGTCCGCACAAAGGCATGCCAGGCGTATCCGGTGTGCTGGATGGGAATGAGGATCACGTTGAGGGACAGCACGCCCAGCCCGAACGCCAACATCGCTGGGCGCGGAAGCCGCCGATCCAGCACGGCGATGAGGAATGGCCCGAGCATCACCCCGGAGCGGAGGCTGACGGTGCCCGCGAAGTTCGCGACCAGCGAGTAGACGGTGCTGTCTTCGACGACCGGCGAAATGAAGACCAGCACGATTGCCGGTAAGGCGAGCAGCACGGAAAGGCTGTAGAGCAGGAACAAGCGGAGCGGCTTCTCCTCGAACGGCAGCCGACCGAGTACCGTGAGCCCGGCAAGGGGCAGGACCACAGCCGGGTGGCCGGCCTGCGCCAAGGCTGCCATCACGACAGCGAGCGCAAATCGCTCCCGGCGCCAAAGCCCCACGGCGACGAACCAGAACGCGGCACCCCAGAGAAACGGCAGTTGTCCAAGGATGACCGCTTCAACCATCAACGGGTTCGCCAGCAGGATGAAGAGCGCTCGCGTCGTTCGAAGCTCGGGGAACGCCCAGAGCGTTGCGATGAAGACTCCGGCGCCGCCGATAACCAGCCAGAGTGTCGTTACCCAATCTCCCAGAGCGGGTCGGAGGATGGCGGCAGACGTCCACGGGATGAACGCGTAGGGATAGGCGAGCGCGTCGCCGTGGCCAATAAGAGGAAAGCGGAACGGCAGCCCGTCGCCGGCGGCCAACACTTTGGAGACGTACCAGATGTGCGCGTAATCGCTGAGGGAATCATTCGTCACGAAGACGGTGTGAGTGAGGATGACGATGAGGCCCGCAGTCCAGGCGAGCGCCAGTGTCCAGCAGACCACGCGTTCGAAGCGCTCGATCGGGGTACGCTTGGTCGCAGACTCCACAGGGGACACTGTGCCAGCATGACGCGCACCGCGGAACTCCAGGCTCCTTCACCTCACATCGTCTCGCGGGGCCGGGTGATCGCGCGCGATTGCCTGACCGGTGCGGTGCTTGGTGGAGTGGTGCTCGCCGGGTTGGGGCTCGTCGGCACACCCATTCATGCCGGCCCGATCACGGCGATCCTCGCAGGCCTGCTGGCGGCAGCCACTTCCGCGTTTACATGGCGCTTTGCCGGACGCCGCCAGTTGAGCATCGTGGTCGCGGCGCTTGCCGTGGGGCTGGCCTGCTTCCTCCTCGAATCGGCGTCATATCCCGGGTCGGCGTTCGTGATTGCTGCACTGCTGGGACTCGGCATCGGGCCGCTCTTCCCGCGCGGAGGACACTCCGCGCGCTACTGGGTGCCCTCGGCGCTGACTGCCATCGGCATCTTCATCCTGGTTCGGGCGACCATGGGCGTGGGCGAGGACGCACTCCTGCTGGCGTTCCTCGCGATCGGCGCGGCGCTGCTTTCCTGGCCTACGACCACCACACCCCGACGCGCGATCCGCACGACATATCCCGTGACCGGCATCACCGTGGCATTCGGCCTGTTCGCCGTATTCTGGGTCGGTTCAACGGCGCCAACGGTCGAGTGGTTCGGCTCGGTGTACAGCCACGGTCCCCGCTCGGGAAACGAAGTCGCGCTCACCTTCGACGATGGCCCCAATCCTCCGTTCACGCTGGAGATCGCGAGCATCCTTGAATCCCACGGTGTCCGAGGCACGTTCTTCGAAGTTGGCAAGGCCGTTGTGCAGCGTCCGGATATCACCAAACAACTCATCGCCCGCGGCCATACGGTCGGCGACCACTCGTACTTTCACGGTGCCTTCAGCTACCTCAACCCCGCATATCCCGAACTGGACAAGGCGCAGACTGCGTTCAAGGACGCCGTCGGCACCTGCCCTGCGCTCTACCGTCCGCCCCATGGGACGCATACACCGTTCATGTCCGACAAGATCGATGGTGACGGGATGACGCTCATCAACTGGGACGTTTCCGCCCAGGATTGGATCGAAACAGACCCACAACGGCTGGCGAAGAACATCCTCGCGCGCGTCAAACCCGGCTCGATCATTCTTCTCCACGATGGCATTGATGGAAATATCGGAGCGGACCGGTCGGTCATCCTCGATGCGCTTCCCCTCATCCTGGATGGGCTGAAGGCGAAGGGCCTGCAACCGGTCACCGTCGACAAATTGCTGGGCGTGCCCGCCTATCTCTCGAGTTGTGGTTGATTCGAACGTCTTATCGCCCTTGTCGCCCGACGACAGCGGGCGTTGCGAAATGCTTCAGATGTTCTTCAGAGACCGCTCCTAGCATCGAGCAGCGGTGGGCGACGATAGGCGGTGGTCAAGCGTGTTCTTGTTTTCTCGGATAGGGCAGCGGCTGCATCGAAACACGCCGGCGCAAGGGCTTTCGCGAGAAGGATCGCCACTGGAACGGCACGCGCTCGTTTTGAAACACGGCTACAACGGCATGAGCTTCCTCACGCTCTATCCCGGCTGGGAATACTTCCACCCCGCCGGGGCGGAGGGGTTCATCGCCTTCGAACGTCACAATCACACGGCCCTGGCCTGCGGCGACCCGGTCTGCCCGCCAGGCGGCGAAGCGTCCATCGTGGAGGCGTTTAGAGCCTATTGCGGTTCTGAGAAGCTCACCCCCGCGTTCGTGGGTGCGACAGCGCGCCTCGCGTCAGCCTGCCGAGCCGATGGCTGGCGGACGCTGAAGGTGGGCGAAGAGCCACTTTTCAATCTGCCGGAGTACGTCCCTCACGGCTACTCGGCGAAGAAGATGCGGTCTGACGCGAAACGCGCCACACGCGATGGGATGGTGATTGAGGTGGTGCCTGCAGGGCAACCGCCAACTTCGGGCCTCGCGCGCGAAATCGTTGAGGTACAACAGTCGTGGCAGGCGACCCGCAAAATCAGCCCCCTTTCGTTCACTTTGCGGCTGGCGCCGCTGGCGTTCGCCGGCGACAAGCTGCTTATCGTCGCGCGGCTCAATGGCCGCCTTGAAGGCTTCGTTTCGGGCGTGCCGATTGCTGGACGCAACGGCTACTACCTTGAGGCGATGATCCGCCGGCCCGATGCTCGCGGCGGAACCTCGGAGTGCCTCTTCCTCGCCGCCATCGAGGAGTGCCGAAGCCGGGGGATCGAGCTCGTAGCCACCGGCCTTTCGCCACTGCGAAATAGCGGGGTGCAACCGGACGGCCATCGCGCCGTGGGGCACGCGCTTCATTTCACGTTCCAGCACCTCAACTTGTTCTACAAGTTCCGGCCGCTGGAACACTTCAAGGCAAAGTTTGGGCCCACCGACTGGGAAGAATCGTTCCTCATCTATCGGCCGGGACGGCTCACCCGCGTGGGCGTGGCCGTGCTTTGCGCATTTACTCCGGGGAGGTTCGGGCCGATCCGCGCTGCGTTGTCGCGATTCCGAAGGCATTCCCCGGCCGGCGAACGGCGCCTTTCCCCCGGGCACCTCGCTGGCATGTGCGCGAGTGCCGGTGTTGCGGTTGGCTACAGCGCGATTGCGCTCCAGCATCCGACACTCTTCGAGCCGTTCCGGCTGGCACTGACCGGCTTCACGGCCCCCATGCGCGAAGCAGGCGAAGAGGCGCGCGCTCATCTCGTGATCGACTCAGTGCTCGTGCTCGCGGCGGGTGGTTGGTACGCGCGTTCTGCCCGGGGTGGCTAGGCCGCCAGGAGTGGCGCCCAGTTGCGAGCACCGCTTCGCCAATGTTTACCTGCTCGTATCCGAGATGACACCAGGCGGGCCGAATGGGTAGGGTAGTGCCGCATGAACTGCCGGCCCACGTGTTGAACCGTCGTAGCTTTCTAACCGTCCTCTCCGGAGGGATGGTCGTCGCCGCGTCGCGCCGCCTGCCGTTGGGCGATACGGTTGGTCGCGCCCTCGAAAGAACGGCCACCGGACCAGCGGCGCCGGGCAGCTTCCGCGTCGTCATTCCGGGGCTGGGCCAGGATGGCTTCCCCCCGGAGGTCACCGTTTCCGAGCTCCATGCCTACCAGGGCGGCGCCGTGATGGTGACCGCAACGCGCGCGAGTGCCGGGACGGCTTCGGTCCTCGGCCGACAGTATCAACTTGGCGAGGGTGCCGGCGGCCTGGCTGGAATGGTGGGCTTCGGCGTCGTTGACCCGCCGGGCACGACGAGGCTTGACGTCAATCTCGTCGACGATCTCGGTCAAACGGCGAATTTCAGTTACGACTTCACCGTGCTCGCGACCGACTGGACCTTCGAAGAGATCGATATCCCGCCGCCCCCACCTCCTGACCCCAACGCGCCACCGCCACCGCCGCCGCTTCCCGACGAGCAGCCTCGGCTGAACGCGATCTACATGGGCGTTACGCCGCGTCGTTGGAAGCCAAACTGGGTCATCCCTATCGCCCTGGGGGGAGACATCTTCATCTCCAGCTACATGGGAGAAGAGCGCTCCTATAACGGTGGGCCCCGTGGTGGCCATCATGGTGGCACGGACATTGGCGCACCCGCCGGGACGCCCATCCACGCAACCAACGACGGCATCGTCGTGATGGCGGAGATGGTCCTCAACCGCGGCAACTGCACCGTCCTCGACCACGGTGCGGGTGTCTTCTCCTGTTATGGTCACCAGTCTCAGTTCAATGTGAAGGTCGGCGATGTCGTCTCCCAGAACGACGTCATCGGGCTTGTCGGCTCGACCGGCCTTGCGACTGGCCCGCATCTGCATTGGGAGATGGCCGCGGGCGGCGTGGTCGTCGATGGGCTGCGCTGGCTCGATGGCTCCCAGGGCTTTTACTAGCGCACAGCATTGGGTTCGAACCCGGATTGTTTGAGCCATTTCGCCTTTTGCTCGGTTCGGGTCACGTCATCTGCGGGCCGATAGTTGGCCAGGAACTCGTCGCGGAAATCAGCGAATGTCCCGGCCGTAATCGAGGCGCGCATCCGCTCGGTGAGGCGTATCAGGTACCGGATGTTGTGGATGCTGGCCAGGCGATAGCCGAGCAGTTCCTCGTTGCGAAAGAGGTGATGGACGTAGGCCATGCTGAAGCGTGAACACATCATGCAATCGCACTGCGGATCGATGGGCCCGGGATCGGTGCGATAGCGCGCGTTCCGCACGTTCGCACGCCCCGCGTCGGTGAAGACCGAACCGTTGCGGCCCAGCCTCGTTGGCAAAACACAATCGAACATGTCGACGCCTGTGCCCACCGCCGTCACGAGATCTTCGGGGCTGCCTACGCCCATGAGGTACCGCGGGCGGTCGATTGGCAACGCTGCAGCGACCTCCGCCGTCATCGACCACATGGCTTCTTTCGATTCGCCCACGGAAAGCCCGCCGATGCTGTATCCGGGAGCGTCGAGCGATGCCAACTCACGTGCGTGCCAGCGGCGAAGCTCGGGGTGCACCCCGCCCTGGACGATAGCGAACGTGGTGAGGTCTCCGGCAGCCACGCGGCAGCGTTCGTACCAGCGCAGCGTACGTTCAGCCGCGTCTCGTGCGGGCTCAATCGCCGATTCGCCGGGCAGCACGTGATCAAGCGGCATGGCAATGTCCACGCCGAGCGAGCGCTGCACCTCCATCGCGAGCTCGGGTGTGTAGAAGTGTTCCGACCCATCAATGTGAGACCGAAACCGCACCCCCGCGTCATCGACTTTGCCCAGCCGGGCGAGGCTGAAGACCTGGAAGCCACCACTGTCCGAAAGGATCGGGCCGGGCCAATCCATGAAGCGATGGACGCCGCCCATCTGCGCGACGAGCTCGTGTCCGGGGCGCAAGTAGAGGTGGTAAGCGTTCACGAGCAGGATCTGTGCCCGCACCGACGCCACTTCATCGGTACTGAGCGCCTTTACGGTCGCGAGCGTGCCGACGGGCATGAAGGCTGGCGTCACGATCTCCCCACGCGCCGTGGTGACGATCCCCGTGCGGGGAGCAGTGGGCGAACGATCAGACGAGGTCAGGCGAAACGCGAACGTCACCGGGGACGATTCTCGGGATGCCGGCCTTCCGGATCTCCACCGAAGACGCGCACGCCGACGGCGAGGACTCTCGCGCGATCGGGACTCTCCGGATTCACGATGAGCCGCTGCGTGCCCGGATCTGGTAGCAGGTCCATGTCTTCCATCTGGAGTGCCCCGAGGAGCACTTGCGCCGGGTCGGGCATGGCGATGGCGGTGCCAATAGATACGCGGCCGCCGAATCTGACCTCGATTGGGCCGACGAGGTCGCATTCGAGGACCGTGCCATCGGCAAGGGCGGCCAGCTTCTTTGCAACCGTCCCCAGCCCGAGTTGTTGCCGAAGGGACTCGGGTATAACGAGCGATGGGGCGCCGGTGTCGACGAGCGCGCGCACAGATGCCCCTCGCACCCGATCCGGCGGGAGATGCCCCGCTGCTGCCAGCGATTCATCGGCTTGATTTCGCAATTCAATCTCAGCGTGAATCGTTCCCATGAGCGCAGTTTACCATTCAGCCAGCAACGGCTAGCTCAGCACGGCCTCGACAGCGCGTCGCACTACCGGCTCAGGGACATCATCATGCACGGCCGCGTGTCCGATTCCTTCAAGCAGCAC
>DATNET010000600.1:0-2089 GCA_035606745.1 Tepidiformaceae bacterium | reverse complement strand
CGTGTAAGGTGTCAGCATGGTACCAAGATCTGCGCCTGGTAAACCCGCTCCGGACTTTGCTGCACGCTCTGTCGACGGCATTGAGCATTCGCTCGCGGACTACCAAGGCCGCAACGTTCTGCTGGTCTTCAACCGCCATCTCGCCTCGCGTCCGTGCCACAATCACGTTCAGACGCTCTGGCGCCATCGCGACCTCCTGGCCATGCTGGACACCACGGTGGTGGTCGTTTCCTTCGAATCGCTGGAGCGTATCGGTTGGTACCTCACCGACACGGAGATTCCCTGGCCGGTGCTTTCCGACCCTCACCGCCGCATGTACCACGCCTACGGACTCGGCCGTGCTGGCGTAGCGAGCGACTGGTTCTCGCCCCGCGCCGCCCGCGCCGCGACCGGCCTCGTTGCCCGGATGTTCCAGGGCACCGGCGAACGCTCACATTCGGATACACACCAGACGGGCGGCGATTTCCTCATCGACGCGGACGGCATCGTGCGGTACGCCTACCGCTGCCGCGGGCCGATCGACCGTCCGCCCGTGGACGAGCTGCTCCTCGAACTTCGCCGATTGCCCGCGGCTTAGCGGAACAGCGCGGCCAGTTCGCCGCTCAGCCGCTCGTCACGAGATTCCTTCAGCCGTTTTGACGGTGCGTGGAAGATCTGGTTGACGAGTGCTCTCGTCAGCGCGTCGAGCGTCTCGGGCGCCACTTCGGGGTGCAACCGTTGAGCCCGCTCAAGTTCCCGCTGGCGCACCCGCTCGACGGCCGAGCGCAGCGCGCCAACCGGCGACGCTCCGTCCTCGGCCGAGCGCGCCAGCCGAGCGTCGACGATCTCGGCGAGCCGGCTGGTGAGTTCGCGGCGCCGGCGCACGCGATGCTGTTGCCGGGCCTCATCCGCAAGCAACTCTGCCACCGTAACCAGTCGGCACGGAACTCCGGCGCCGAAATTGCGCGGTGTGCCAAGGTCGATTGCGAGCGAGCCGATGGCCGGGAGCGACGCAAACGATACCTCCCCCGCACCCGAGCCGAGGCACCCTGCCACGACATCGAACGGCGCCAGACGCCCGGCTTCCGCAAGCGGCACGAACGTCCAGCCAGATTCCTTCGTCGTATTCGGCCGCGTCCGCCCTGCGACCACAACCTCGTCAAAGCCGAGTTCCACGCCGCGCTCAGCGATCAGGCGGCCCATGGCGCCCGCGCCGAGCACCAGAAGCCGGCCCCGCGCCGCTGTCCCGGTAATGGCGAGCGATCGGTCGAGCAGATGGCCGGCGTGGCTCCGGAATTGCGTCTCCCGGCGGAGCTGGCGCGCGGCAGCGATGGCGACCTCGCCCAGCTGGCGCACGGCCGCCGGTGCGTCTGCGAACGCGCCACGGACCTGCCCGAGGATCTGCGCTTCGCCCAGCACCACGGATTCGAGCCCCGCCGCGACGGCAGCAAGATGAACGACTGCATCGCGTCCGGAGAGCACCGCATCGGCCCCGCAACCGCAAGGCCGAACATCCGAGCCTTCAGGGCCGGTGGCCGCAACGCCCTCGCCAAGCTGATAAGCCTCGGTCCGCTGGCAGCTCGACACGATAACCCCACCCGCGTGAGTGGCGCGTGCCCGGCAGTCGATGCTCGTGACTTCTGCCGCCCTCAGTGAGGCGGTGTGCCACGCGCACACTCGAAGGTTGCAAACGTTCTCGGCGATCGTAGCCATAAAGTCGACTAACTCTATCAACTTTATCGCCGGCCCGCTACCGCGTCCGTCCCGATCGGTTTTCGCATTACGATGAAGTGGCAGGGCTGCGAAGCCCGCTCGCGTTGCGATTCGGGCCACGGCTCCGTCCCCGTTTCCGTGTATCCGAAGCTCCGATAAAGCGGTGGCAGCTCCAGCCGCAAATTCACGAGGACAAGCGTCATCGTCGTCCGCCCGTTCGCCGCACAGAAGGCTTCCGCTGCCGCTACGAGCCCACGCCCAATGCCTTCTCTCTGTCGGGCCGGTTCAACCGAGAGCATCCCAAAGTAGCCGTCATTGGGCCGCAGTTCCACCAGCACGCAGCCGGTGATTTTGCTTGCCTCTCGTACCACCAGAAAGCGATGCTCCCGCATCAGCG
>DATNET010000289.1:0-4320 GCA_035606745.1 Tepidiformaceae bacterium | reverse complement strand
CTGAGATCCCGAACCTCACAAGGGGGGGCGAAGAGGTGCCAAGCGAGGCCCATGATAGTGGCTACGATGCCGTGCGCGTCGAGACGCCTACGCTGACGCCGCCAGGGCCAGGGGAAGGCGACAGTGCCTACGCGGATGCTGGCGTGCGCCACGACAACGCTATCCCGGAGCCACCATTCTGGGGCAGCCGCGTTGTGCGAGGCCTCCCGCTGCGCGAGATCTTCCCATTCGTAAATGAGGTCGCGCTGTTCCGAGGCCAGTGGCAATACCAAAAAGGCGAACGCAGCGATCCCGAATACGCGGCGTTCGTCGAAAACGAAGTGCGCCCGGTATTTCGGCGGTGGCAGGAACGCGCGATCTCGGAACATCTACTGGTGCCGCAGGTGGTGTATGGCTATTTCCCCTGCCTGGCCGACAAAAACGACCTGGTAACGTGGCCGAACGTGGAAAACGGCGTGCCTGTGGGCGAGCCGGTGCGGTTCGTGTTTCCACGTCAACCCACGGGCAAGCGCCAATGCATCGCCGACTTCTTTCTCAACGAGGACGTGATCCGCGACAAGAACCTGCCGAACCGCTTCGACGTGGTGGCGCTAAGCCTCGTAACGATGGGCCCGAAAGCGACGGAGTACGCGCAGGAGTTGTTCAAGGGCAACGAATATCGCGATTACCTGCACTTCCATGGGTTCGGAGTGGAAAGCGCGGAGGCGTTGGCGGAGAAGTGGCACAAGCGGGTGCGCGAAGAGCTGGGCATCGCCGGACAGGACGCGAAGGACATGCGCAAACTGTTCGCACAAAACTACCAGGGGAGCCGATACAGCTTCGGCTATCCGGCCTGCCCGGACCTTGAGCAGCAGGTGGGCATGGCGGTACTCCTGAATCCCGGACGCATCGGCGTAGAACTGTCGGAAACGTACCAGTGGCACCCGGAGCAATCGACCAGCGCCGTCATCGTCCACCACCCGGACGCGAAGTACTTCGTCATCCGGTAGTCCCGTGCTGCGTTGGACCTCGCCACTAACCGATGAGCCCGCCGTAGGTCAGAAACTGCGACACGGTTGAGGATGGCGGCTGTACGGTGCCGGTCGTGACAGCGCCGGCGGGCGCCTCGGTTTGGCCGAGCACGGTGCCGCTACAGTGCTGTTTGCTGCAGTCGGAGTCAACCTTCACGAGCACCCATTCGCCAATCGTGAACGTGCGGTTGTTGGAGTTGCCGGAAGCCTTGCTCATCACGGGGATCACGATGGTCGTACCGACGTCTGGTGCCGTGACGCTGCCCAGCCCGCCGTTGCTGCTCGATTGGAAGCTGTCTCCGACCTGGATGATGGGTGAACCGGCCCCATGGTTTATGTCGCCCTTGAAGTTATTGCTCCCGTTCGCCGTCCAGTCCGGGTCCGTGGGGCTGCCGTTCGCGGTCATCCAGCCGGTGTCCAAAAACGTGTAGGACTTGCCCACGCACGTGTGCAGGACGCAGTTTGCGTCTCCAGCATGCACCTCGTTCGAACGCGAACCACCCCAGATAGTGAACGGCGCCACGGAGTTCCAGTCGTAGCCCGTCACCGTCTTCGAATACATCTGAGACACAGCGGTAGCGGAGGGCGTAGAGCCGCTGAGGCCAACGGCCCTGAGGAAGTAAAAGTCGACGGTGTGCGCGACAGAGACCGTGATCTTGGTATACGTGCCATCAACACTTGCGCAGTTTGGGCGGCACGAAGCAGAAGCGTAGCCGTTGTCCACGAGGTATTTGTCGGCCGTCGCTTCAGCGGTGGCGACGCTTGCGCTGGTGCCGTTGAGGTCCTGGGCCCCGGCGAGGGCAGCGCCGTCCGCAGCCTTCTGGAGGTCGGTGTGCGTGTAGACCACGTGGCCGACATCCACCGACATCCCAACGAGGCCGCAGAACGCGACGAGGCCAGCCGCGAAAAGCAAAAGCACCTGGCCATCGGCCGCCTGAAGGCGGCGGGCCGGATCGAACCACCGACGCAGCATCGCTGAACTCCTCGGGTACTGGGAGAAAGCGTACCGAAGCAACGGGGCGTTGGTTACGGCGCTGGGTTGCCAGACGGGGGCAATACGGTGACAGCTTCGTGGTCGCTGCATCGGTTGCCTGCGACCGGACGTCTCAGCTCCCTCGGCGGGAAGGGTGGTAGGATCGCGTCATGGATGTGACGAGCATGAAAGTCTCGGAACTCACGGTTGAACAACTCCAGGAAGTCATCCGAGCGTCGTTGGAGGATGCTCTTGGGGAGTTGCTCGACCCGGACAGGGGCCTTGAAGTGACGAATGAATGGCGAAGCCGGCTGCGACGCGCGGCAGAGGCCAACGATCGTGGGATGCCCATCGAAGAGGTGGCCAAGCGTCTCGGACTTGATTGGTGAGCTTCCGGTTTCGAATCACGGATGAGGCGCGTGCTGATCTCGCCGGACTCGACAACGCATCAGCGCAACGCGTTCTTCGCAGGATTAGATGGTTGTCGGAGCATGCCGAACAGGTTCGCCGGGAGGCTCTCGGAGGCGACCTCGCGGGGTATTTCAAACTACGGGCCGGAGACTACCGCGTCCTCTACGTCGTGGACGACGAAGCGCAGGAGATCATCGTTCGGGGCGTCGGCCATCGAAGTTCGGTTTACCGGGATCGATCTTGATGGCTGTCGCCGGGTTGGGTTGCCGGAATGATCTACACGTTGGCGACGGCCGCGACCGCGTCCAGACGAATCGCTCACTGAAAGATCACCACGTCAGGCTGCGGGTCGAGTGCGTCCACCTGGGCGGGTGTCATCAGGTCGACATCCTGGTGGTAGAAGAGCTTCATGCCGCCATGCGGCATGACGGCGTCACGCACGAACGCGTTGTACTCGCTCGATTTTGCGGCGGCGTAGCCAAAGCCATCAATATCGATAACAAGGTCCACGCCTTGGAGTGTGCCGAGGTCCTGGGCGTTCGTAATCATGCCCTGCGTGAAGCGGTGCACGATGAGCATTTTTCGTGGCAAGTGGTTGGTCACGGCAAGCGTGCCCAGCAGTTCCTGGGCGTGGGTGATCGTTGACGCATCGATGCTACCGATGGTCGTCCCCGGGGCGCCCGGCGTCACCCACTCGGGGTCGAGCGCGAGATGTACGCGTGGATTGAGAAGGTACGGAGCAACCGCTGCGAATTCGTCATCGATACTGGCGTGGCCGAGCTGCAGGTCAAGGATGACGAGCAGGTCGTCCTTTTCTGCGAGGGCAATGTACTGCTCTATCAGGCTGGCCGGCGCCCGGGCCAGGTAGGTGCCGTCGGCGCCGGGGCTGGCCTGGGCAATCGCGGCGATGAGATGGATGGCCGGCACAACGTCGCGGTCGCCGTTGGCGCCGTCGAAGTCCGCCGCCACGGTCTTGAGCGCCGCCACCATCTGGTCCGGGGTATCGAACTGACCGAGCACGCCGAGGCCCGGGACCGGCGGGTAGCCGTAGTAGGCCACAACCTGGCAGTTGCTGAAAACGGAGTCGGCGTCCGCGGGCCGGAGGGTCGGAGCATCGTAGTGGCGCGGCCCGTAGCACTGCGGGACGACCGCTGGAGGCGGGACGTCGGGCGTCGGTGTGAATGCTGGTGTGGGTGTGAAGAGCGGCGTCGGCGTGACGGTCGGGGGCTTCACGAGTCCATCGCTAGCAACCTCTGCGACGTGGTTGTTGTTCGTGCCGCTGGCGAATGTCGTCGCGCCGAGCACGTAGAATGCGGCGCCACCAGCGATGCCCGTAAAGAGGACGCCCAACCCGAGCACGTGGAGGTTCAACCGCACGGAAGCCGATCCATCGGGGGTGAGTCTACCCATGGGAAAAGCTAAGGAGCGATCCGGCAGCGGGGTTGCGCTATCTGCTACGATAGATGTGAATCCCGTGAGGGAGGCAGTCTCCACCCGGGATCGCTTCCGCAGCGGAGACTATTCCCGCAATGAGTGCGGAATACAGGAGTCCTTTCCCCTTGGCCTTTGCCGACAAACAAATCGCCTGTCGCGACTGCGGCAATCACTTCGTCTTTACCGCCGGAGAGCAGGAATTCTACGCGAACAAGGGTCTCATGAATGAGCCCACGCGTTGCCAATCCTGCCGTTCGGCGCGCCGCGCCACCCAGAGTACCCTCGAACAAAACGACGGCTACGTCCGCTACGGCAACTTCGCCAGCTTCGGTGGCAAGACGCCCCGGCAGATGCACCCGGCATCCTGCGCCGATTGCGGCCAGATGACCGAAGTCCCCTTCGTACCCCGCGGCGAACGGCCCGTTTACTGCAGCAACTGCTATAGCAAGATCAAGCCAGCACGCGAAGAAGCGCCCCGCTAACGAATTCATC
>DATNET010000286.1:0-4225 GCA_035606745.1 Tepidiformaceae bacterium | reverse complement strand
CGGCGACCTCGCGTTCCTCGACGCCCCCAACGAGCGGATCGTCGTGATCCACCGGGATGGCACGTTCTCGGAGCAGTACCAGGACAAGAATTTCGAATCGAGCAGCGAATTCACCATCCGCGACGGCGCTGGCTACATCTTCAGCAACGGCATGCTTAGAAAGATCACCTTCTAACGGGGAATAGGCAGCAGTGGCCGCGAGTCCCACAGCACCATCGTCCGACGCCAGAGCGGTGGTTGAGGGATGATTGCTCGCTTCTCGCTGTTCCCTGCTCCCCGTCAGCGGTAACCTGAGATGGTGAACGTCCTCGCAATAGAGTCTTCGTGCGATGAGACGGCTGCGGCCGTCGTGGTTGATGGCCGGGCAATGCGCTCGTCTGTCGTAGCAAGCCAGATCGACCTTCATGCGAAGTACGGCGGCGTCGTCCCAGAGGTCGCGAGCCGCGAGCACGTGCGCCAGGTGATCCCCGTCGTCCGCGAAGCGCTCGCCACGGCGGGCTGCACACTCGACGACATCGACGCCGTTGCGGCGACGCGCGGGCCGGGGCTGGCGGGCTCGTTGCTGGTGGGCTACAACGCGGGCAAGGCGATCGCGTTCGGGCGTGACCTGCCGTTCCTCGGTATCAACGACCTCGAAGGCCACATTTATGCCAACTGGCTGGTCGAAGGCCCGGAGCCGCGTTTTCCGGCGCTCGCCCTCGTCGTCTCGGGCGGGCACACAGACCTCGTGTTCATGCGTGGCCACGGGCAATACGAGCGCCTGGGCGGCACTCGCGACGATGCCGCGGGCGAAGCGTTCGACAAGGTGGGACGGCTTCTTGGCCTCCCGTTCCCGGGTGGACCGCACGTCGCCAAGGCAGCGCTCGAGGGCGGCAAGAGTGCACTCACCCTGCCCCGCGCCTGGATGCCCGGGACGTTCGACTTCAGTTTCAGCGGGCTGAAGACGGCTGTGCTGCACATCGTGCGAGGGCAAAAGCACGAGCCCGCAGACATCGCCTGGGAGTTCCAGGAGGCGGTCGTCGATGTGCTGACGGGCAAGACCTCGCGGCTGGCGCGGGAGCTGGGCGCGGCCGAGGTGTTGCTAGCCGGAGGAGTGGCCGCGAACGTGCGCCTGCGTGAAGAGTTGCGCCGCCGCTGTCCCGTGCCGGTACGGGTCCCGCCGCCATCGCTCTGCACCGACAACGCCGCGATGATCGGCGCCGTTGCGGGCCACCGCTTCGCGCTGGGCGAGCGGAGCCCCATCGACCAGGACATCTTCACGACGAACCAATGGGCCAAGGTGTAGCGGGGCGTCGCCATCGACACCCAAACCCACCGGGTCTTGGTACCATGGTGCGATGACCGACGCCCGCGTACTGCAACTGGCGGCGACGCCGAAGCTTCTCGCCCAACTCGTTGTCGAGGCGACGGAGGAGCAGCTCGACCGGCCGCCCGCCGCCGGAGAGTGGCCGCCGCGGGTTGTCCTTGCGCACCTTCGCGATGACGAATTTCTTTGTATGCGGCCGGCTTTGGAGCGTTCGCTTGCGGGCGAGAATCCGCTGGTAGCGTTCATCGAAGGCGGGGACTGGGTCGCCGGGCGGAATGCGGGCCGTGACGGGAAGGCGCAGTTACTGACGGATTTTGCGCTGCAGCGTGCGGCCACAGTCGCGATCCTTGAGATGCTGCGGCCGGACGAGTGGTCGCGCGGGATGCACACGTCTGAAGGCGCGCCGTTCACTATTTCAGCGCTGGTTGAGGCATGGCTGCGCCACGACGCCGAACACCTCGCGCAGCTTGAAGCTATCTTCGGTGAGACAGCGGAAGAAGCGCGGCAGCGACGCCTCCCAGGGAGGGACCTCTAGGCGCCTGGCGCTCGGGCGGCCTGCCGTTCCAGCCCGTCGATGCGGCTCAAGCCACCCAACACGCTTCAGCCGCTCAAGGCGCTTCAGACGCCCAGGCGCGCCAGGCGCCCAAGGCGCTTCAGGCGCCCGAGGGTGTATTGTGGTATGCAACACATCAATTTTGCCTGAGGAGGGCACATGGCCAAAGAAGGAATCGAAGTCGAAGGCGTGGTAACCCAGCCACTGCCGAATGCGATGTTCAAGGTAGAGCTTGCGAACGGGCACGAAGTATTGGCCCACATCAGCGGGAAGATTCGCAAAAATTACATCAAGATCCTCACCGGAGACCGCGTCCTCGTGGAGCTCTCCGCGTACGACCTGACGAAGGGTCGCATCACGTACCGGTTTAAGTAATCACGAACGCTAAGGCTTACCGCCGCGACCAGGCGGTCCCTTCGGGGCCGTCTTTGAGTTCGACGCCTGCATCTGCAAGCTCCTTGCGTACCTGGTCGGCGATGGCGAACAGCTTCGCAGCGCGAGCTTCGCGGCGGATTTCGATGAGCTGTTCGAGTGCGTCACGGGCACTGAGGCCGTCGGGCAGGCGCTCTGCAAGGTCGTTTCGATGCGCTTGCAGCAGGCTTTCGCGGGTAGTCCGCACGATGGGCCCGAGGACGGACGTTTCGGGTGGCTCCTGGGGCGCGCTTTCGAGGAGCAACCCGAGCACCCCGGCGAGTTCGCGCAGCGTGTCCTGCGCTGGGCCAATATGCCGGCCACGGTCTCGCCCGCGATTGATCTCCCGCGCTAATTCGAAAAGCGCCGCCAAAGCCTGGGGCGTATTGAGATCGTCTTCCATCGCAAGGATGAACTTCTCCCGCGTGGCAACGCCCGTGACGGGCGGCACATGCATCTGCGGCGGCTGGGCTGCTTCGGCTGCCTCGCGCAACCGCTCGGCGCCGGCTCGTGCGGCTTCCAAGGCCTCATTGGTGTAGGTCACGGGGCTGCGGTAGTGGCTGTTGATCACGAAGATGCGCAAAGCGTCCGGGCCATGGGCGTCCAGGGCCTCGGCGATGGTGACGAGGTTGCCGAGCGATTTCGACATCTTCTCGGCGCCCAACTGCAGCAACGCGTTGTGCATCCAGATGCGCGCAAACGGCGGCTTGGCCGTGTACGCCTCCGTCTGCGCGATCTCGTTCGTGTGGTGCGGGAAGATGAGGTCGGCGCCGCCGCCATGGATATCGATCTGTTCGCCGAGGGCGTGCAGCGCCATCGCCGAGCATTCGATATGCCAGCCGGGCCGGCCAGCGCCCCATGGACTTTCCCAACTGGGCTCGCCCGGCTTCGCGCCCTTCCAGAGCGCGAAATCGAGCGGGTCTTCCTTCAATTCCGTGGGGTCGATTCGCGCGCCACTGAGCAAATCGTCGACGTCGCGCTTGGAGAGCGCGCCGTAGCGTGGGCCGAACTTGCGCACACGGTAGTAGACATCGCCACCAGAGGCGTAGGCGAAGCCGTTGGCGACGAGGCCTTCGATGAAAGCGATGATCTGGGGCACCATTGCCGTGACGCGTGGGTATTCGTGGGCTGGCTTAACGTTCATTGCCGCGAGCTGGGCGAGGTAGGCGGCGATGTTCTGCTCCGCGAGCTCGGCCATGGCAATGCCCAGGCGCTGGGAACGGTCGATCAGCTTGTCATCGATGTCGGTGAAGTTCTGCACGTGTTTGACCGGCACGCCGCGCCAATCGAGGTAGCGGCGAAGCACATCGAAGACGATTGCGTGCAGAGCGTGGCCGACATGGCTTTCGGAATAGGGGGTAACTCCGCAAACGTACAGGCGCAGGACGCCGTCCTCCGCGAGCGGAGAGAGTTCGAGTTTTTCGCTGGTCAGTGTGTCCGTCAAAAGCATGGCGTTCGGTATCCCCGGGCGTCCTGCCCGAATGGTGTGTTAAGAGGAAGAATCCAGGAGAAGCGCGCGTCGTGAGGCGACCATCGCCACGGTGGGCCGCCGCGAGGCCCCGCGGCGCCACCGCTAGGCGCGATGAGTCGCCGGAATACAGGTGCAACGGCCAGCGTTCATGTGCATGCTCCGGACAAGAATACCACGTCGCAACATGCGCTCGGGGACACGAGCCTCGCGGCCGCGCTTGCCATCGCGGCTGGAAACGGTTTGGATACCGGTATGCGCTTGATGAACGAATCCCGCATTTCTGTGAACGATATCGGGCTGGAGCTGTACGAGTGGCCCACGCCAGCCGTGCCCGGCAGCGCCGCCGCCGCGCCGACGGCGTTCTTCGCCCATGCCACCGGCTTCCATGCGCGGTGCTGGGACCAGGTCGTCGAACGGCTGCCGGGCATCCATTGCTTCGCCATAGACATGCGTGGACACGGGCTCAGCGACAAGCCGGAGCCAC
>DATNET010000276.1:0-3340 GCA_035606745.1 Tepidiformaceae bacterium | reverse complement strand
CGGGTTCTGCTCGAAGTCGTAGGTGGTGCCGTTGAAGTCGACGAGGTCGGTTTCGACATCGTAGCCGGCGTTATAGGTGCCGACGTTCACGCCGAAGCCCACGACAACCGCGTTCGGACAGTCAGTCTGGAGCTGCGCCAGCGTATAGAAGGGTGGCCCGCCTGCGCCGGAACTGACCGTGCAGGCGGCGTTGTTCGGGTCGGCCTTTGTGCCGCTGGACCAGAAATTCCCGGCTGCGACGTTCCATGTCTGCCACACGCCGTTCGTCGGATTCCCCGTAGTGTTCCAGTACGGTTCGAAGACGAGGTTCGTGAACGTCGCCGCCGTCCCGTCCAGCTCGACCGCCACCTGGTAGGAGGGGTCGGCAACCGAAGCTGCTGGGGCGTTTTGCTTGGTCTGGTAGCTCAGTTCGCTGACATCCGCCAGCGCAACGTTGGCAGCGTGCAGGTACTGCGCCTTTGCGGCGTTGTCATCTGTCGTAGTTAACTGAAGGGCGCCGGTCCCGCCCGGTGCTGTTGCATCGGCGATGAAGTTCACGGCGCCGCCCGTGCGGGTGTCGGACGTGCTCCAGCCCTGCGGGTTGGCCGGGGTCACAGTGACGGTCGAAGAGGCCGACGCGGCACTGGCTATGAGGATGGCGGCGATAATCGCGAGAGGGATCGCCAGGAGTTTTTTCATCTGTAGTTTGCTCGTTTCCAAAAGCGGGTGGCCTGCAGTGTGCAGAGATTCGGCGAGAGTCTGGAGCAGCCGCGCCTTAACGCAGTGCCCCGTGGTGGCCGCGCGAGACGCGAGGCCGGGGAAGCCCTCCTGAACCATGCCTGGGTATGAGTGCTTGGGCCCGGAGAGTGCTCCTTTCCGGGTCGCAACGAGCGTGCTATTTCGAGACCGGGTCCGCTCCCCGGTGGGGAAGGTTGCTCAGCGGGCTAGCTGTTCTCTAGCTGCGCAAAGCAAGGGCGCGCACAGCGTTCTCCTTGCGACCTGGCCTGCGTGCGGTTACCGCCGCGCGCAGGCATTCGGGATGTTTCTGGTTTACGAAGCCGCCATGGCCTCGCCACACCTCCGTCATAGTGGCGATTGGGTGCTAATCTCGTCAACGGTGGCGGCGATACGGGTGCACGCCTCACGTCCTAACTCGACACCTTGTGACGCGAATTTCGTTCGGATTTGGTGACGCCACCGTCGGGTAACCACGCAAAACGTCCGGGATCAGATTCGAACCGGACCATAAGTGTTGGAACTTTGTGAGAATTTGCGTCGAAGAGGCACACTTATGTTGTCCCGGGGCTGCGAACACCCGGCGTACACCTGCGGGGTGGCACTCATCTCCCCTTCTCCCGACCATGCCGGGAGAAGGGCAGCCTGGTGGGCCAGCGAGGACGCGCTTACGCCACCCCGGGAGGCAGAGCAGCTTCGCCGTCCTGCATGACCATCGCGAGCGGTTTGACACTCACCTCCAGCAGCTCGGCGATGTCGTAGGCGCGGATGGAGCGCTTCTCTTCGTCGGGCTGCACGGCGGGGATGCCGTCTTCGAACATCTGGATGCAGAACGGGCAGGCAGTGGCGACGATGCTGGCGCCGGTGTTGGCCGCCTCCGCGGCGCGCAGGTGGTTGACGCGCGTGCCTTTCTCTTCCTGCCACATGTTCCCGCCGCCGGCGCCGCAGCACATGCCTTTTTCGCGGTTGCGCGGCATCTCGACGAGGTTCACGCCGGGGATCGCCTGGAGCACTTCGCGAGGCGAATCGAAGATGCCGTTGCCGCGGCCGAGGTAGCACGAATCGTGGTAGGTAATGGTGGCGCCGTTCATCTCCTTCGGCTTGAGCGTGCCGCGGGCGATGAGCATCTGGAGGAAATCGGCGTGATGGGTGACTTCGTACTTGCCGCCGAAATCGGGGTATTCGTTCTTGAACGTGTTGAAACAGTGCGGGCAGGCAGTGATGACGCGGCGCACGCCGATTTCGTTGAAGTTCTCGGCGTTCGATTGGGCGAGCGTGGCGTAGAGGAATTCGTTGCCGAGGCGGCGGGCCGGGTCGCCGTTGCACGTCTCGCTCTGGCCGAGGACGCCAAAACTCGTGCCGGATTCGATGAGCAGCTTCACCACTGACTGCGTGATCGGGACGTTGCGTTCGACGAGCGCGCCCGAGCATCCGACCCAGTAGAGGTACTCCTGGCTGCCATCGAAGATGGGGACGTCGATACCCTCGGCACGGAGCTGTTCGATCCAGGTCTCGCGCGTGAGCTGGGTGCCGCGCCAGGGGTGGCCGCGCTGTTCGATGTTCTGGAGCGCCGCCTGGGCTGTCGCCGGGACGCGCGCCTGCTCCATGACGAGGTAGCGGCGCATGTCGACGATCGACGGGACGTGCTCGATCATCACCGGGCATTCCTGCATGCAGGCGCCGCAGGTGCGACAGGCCCACAGCGATTCATCCTGGATGTACCCACCGACCAGTGGCTTCTCGAGTTCCGCTTCCGGATCCTTGCCGGCGATGAGCAGCGGGCCGGCGTGGTTCATGTAGAGCTTCATGTCCTGGATGATGGCCATCGGCGAGAGGGGCTGGCCGGCAGTCCATGCGGGGCAGACTGCGGTGCAGCGGCCGCAGCGCACGCAGGTATCCGCGTCGAAGAGCTCCTTCCAGGTGAAGTCCTGGAGCTTGCCTGCACCGAGCCCCTCGCCAGCCTCGATCATCGCTTCCATGTCACCCATGGGCGCGAGGTAGAGCGGAGTAGTCGTGCGCTTGAGGAACGCATTTACGGGGGCGAAGACGATGTGGCGGAACTTCGTCATGGCCATGATCGTGAGCAACGAGAACGCGAGGACGATGTGGAACCACCAGACGCCCTGGTGGATATCGAGCACCGTCTGCGTACTTACGCCGCCGAACGCCTTGGCGATGAGCCAGCCAATCGGCGACCAGTAGGACCAGCTTTCGTGGCCGGCGGGGATTTCGTTGCCGGCGATGCGCAGGCCCTGCACGAGGAGGCCGGTGAAGAGCACGACGCCCAGCAGCCCCACCACGAGCGCATCTTCGTCGCGGCCATCCCAGCTGAGCTTGCGAGGGGTGTTCCCATAGCGCCGCCAGACGGCCATGCCGATGCCGACCAGCCCAATCAGCCCGAAGGCATCGCCGAACGCCTTGTAGACGAGATAGACGTAGCCCGTGAGGAAGGCGTGTTCTGCGCTGCTACCGAAAATCAGCGGCAGGTAGTCGTCGAGGGCAAGCAAAAGCGTGACGATTGTGAGGACGATGAAGCTTGAGTAGATGCACCAGTGCATGACGCCGGCGTAGCGGTCGTTTTTGACGCGCGAGGTGCCCGCGCCGAGGGTAAGGAACTGCATGATGC
>DATNET010000268.1:0-8152 GCA_035606745.1 Tepidiformaceae bacterium | reverse complement strand
CGCGCGGGCGTTCCTCGCGGACCGGCCGATCCTCATCCTGGACGAAGCGACGAGCTCGGTGGACACGCGCACCGAGGTGCTGATCCAGCACGCGATGGCGGCGCTGCGTTCGAACCGCACCAGCTTCGTGATCGCGCACCGGCTTTCGACGATCCGGGACGCGGACACGATCCTGGTGATGGAGAACGGCCAGATCGTGGAGCAGGGCAACCACCACGAGCTCCTCGCGCGGGGCGGCGCCTACGCCAACCTCTACAACGCCCAGTTCGCCGGCGAGGTCGCAAGCGTGGCGTAGGTAGGCTCGGGGTTGAACGAGTCGACGCCGCGCTAACCGCCAAGAACGCAAAGAGCGCCAAGATCCCGGATGTGACTCCCCGCTCGAATCGGATCTCTGCGCTCTTCGCGCCCTTCGCGGTTACCGTCCCCTACCGGCCGGGAATCGTCGCGTTCGGGACGGCGTCGTACTCGGGCAGGTAGGGCTTGATGTCGAGGACAGGCGTGCCGTCGATAGCGTCGAGGCCACGGACGCGGAGCGTCGTGCCATCGATCCCGACCAGTGGCACGGCCGAGACGCCGAGGTGGTTCGGGCGTAGCTGGCTCCGCGTGGCGAGGATACCGTACGTGCGGCCGCTGGCGAGTGTGAGCGTTTCCGGCTTGTTCGGCGCCCCCGCGGCGAGGTCCATAAAGAACACCACGAGCACATGGCTGTACGCCTCAAGCCCCAGGAGTTTTGGAGCGTGTTCGGGCAGCAGTTCGAGTGTGGTCTCAACGTTTTCCCAGTCCCGTGGCCGCGGCTTCGCGACTTCGTTTCGCACGTACCCGATGGCCGTGAGCACCACCGCACCGGGCGCCGCGGGACGGTCGAATGGCTCGGGCTTTTTCCGTAAGCGCATGGGCCGCGCGCTACTTCCGCGCCGCCTGGAGCACTGCGGGATCGATGCCAAACGCCTTGGCCATGCGTTCACCCAGCTCCCGCACATCGCGGCCGGCAGTGAGGCCGCCATCGACGACGATCGACTGGCCTGTGATGTAGCTCGACGCATCGCTGGCGAGGAACGCGACCGTCTGGGCGATGTCGTTCGGCACGCCCCCGCGCTTCAGAGGCGCCCAATCCGCGAACGTCTCGCCGAGCTTCGCGATCATCTGGTCGGCGGCCGGGCCACTGATGCCGAACGGCGTCGTGAAGATGTTCGTGCCGATGAAGCCCGGGCAGATCGCATTCGCTCGCACGCCGAATTCGCCCAATTCAACCGAAACCACACGCGTGAGGTGCATGACAGCAGCCTTCGCGGCGCTATAGACGACGGGGCCCATGCCAGCCTGGATTCCGGCCACACTGGCCGTGCTGATGATGCTCCCGGAGCGCTGCTGTTTCATGACTGCCGCGGCATGTTTGATGCCGACGAAGACTCCGCGCAGGAGCACCGCCATGGTCTGGTCGTATGCGTCCATATCGGTCAGTTCGACCGGCCCGCTGACACCCCCAAAGCCTGCGTTGTTGAACATCACATCGAGCCGGCCCCATTTGTCCACCGCCTTACCAACGGCAGCCTTCACCTGCTCCTCCTGGCTGACATCGGTGCGGTGATACGTCGTGGATGGGCCGAGGTCTTCCGCAAGCTGCGAGCCGCGTTCGTCCTGGATATCCGCGATGACGACACGCGCGCCCTGTTCAACAAAGAGCCGTACGGTGCCCTCGCCAATCCCACTCGCGCCGCCCGTAATGACGGCCACCTTGCCATCCAACTGTCCCATGTAGTTTCCCCCCGAATCGTGTTCGCGTCTCCCGGCAGTCTACTAGAAGTTCCGAGTTCCGAGGCCCGAGGCCCGAGCCGCAGGTCGATGTCCTCGCTCACCTCACTCGGGCCTCGGAACTCGGGCCTCGGAACTCATTAGGTCCAACCGCGGCGGTGCATGTAGTACCACTGCAGGGCAGTGAGGACGGCCATGCCCCCGAGGAAGACCCAGAAGAAGTTGTCGTCCCAGGGCGGCGTGGACCGGAGGTTCATGCCCAGCAGCCCCGTGAGGAAGGTAATCGGCAGAAACAGCGCCGCCACGACGGTCAGGCGCTTCATCACGTCGTTCATGCGGTTCGAAACGGTCGAAAGATAGGCGTCGAGCGCGCCGCCCATGAGCTCTCGATACGAATCCGAGGCCTCGAAAACGCGGATCAGGTGGTCATGGACATCGCGGAAGTAATTGACGTGCTCTGCGGATACGACGCCGTAGCCGGGGGCGGTCAGCCGCGCGAACACTTCGAGCTGGGGGCTGATCGCTTTCCGCATCCGCACGGCGTCGCGCTTCATCTCAAAGATGACGGGCAACAGCTTGTCGGAGGGGTTCGTGACGATCTGGTCCTCCAGTTCGTCCACCGCATCCTGCATTGCATCGACGACCGGGAAGTAGCTATCGACGAGGTTATCGGTGAGGACATAGAGGATGTAGTCCGGGCCGTCCTCCAGCAGCTTTTCGTAGTGGCTTGTGGTTTCGCGCGTCTCCGTCATGTGCGGCAACGGCACGTAGTGGACGCTCACCACGTAGTTTTTGCCGATGACGAAGTCGACTTCCGGCGTTTCCACGCGCGCCACGCCATCATCCCCGGCCTGGCCCGGGGCGCCCGGGGCGTCCGCGGCACCCGCGGCAATGTAGCGCAACGCGTGCATGACGAGCACGTCGTAGGTGTCGAAACGTTCGAGCTTTGTGCGCTGGTCTTCGCTCGTAAGGTCTTCCTCGGTGAGCTGATCCCACGCGAGGATGCCCGAGAGCAGGCCGAGCTCATCGGCTGTGGGCGATTCGAGGTCGACCCAGGAGAGCGTGGCCGGGTTTTTCAGCAGGTCAGGGAGACGGTCCACCGGCGGGTCGACGAGGAACGTGCCGTCCTGCCTGCGAACGCGAGAGTGGATCACTGGTGCCTCCAGAGCGCATCCCCGCTCAACCGGGTTGAGCGCCGCCGCCAAGGCTACGGGATCTCAGGCAAATGCGGCGCTCCACTGCGCCGGCTACGCTGCGGCGAGGCAGTGCCACGCCTGCGGCGAGGCGGTGCTACGCCTGCGGCGAGGCGGTGCTACGCCTGCGGCGGGCGCTGCACGATCCGGAACGGGAGGCTGCGCTCCTGCAGCGCAGCTTCGCTGCCAACGGTGATGTGGACGCGGTACCCGCCGAGCTTCGGCAGCGTGAGCGGCATGTTGGCGGCGAGCTGTGAAAGCTGGCTTGACCCCGGCGGCAGATTTGGCGCCTGCCCCACCGACATCTCCGCCGCGAGACGGACGAACTCCTGGCCATCATCGTCTTCGACGACAATCACGACCGGCACACGGACGCCGATATCCTCCCACGCCATGCGCACGCCTACGGCGACCGCGCAGCGTACACCGGCCGGCGCCTCCGCGACGTTACTGGTGTCCCAGCCGCCGCCCATCAGGTAGAGCTTCCCGGCGACCAGTTCGGCGTAATCGGCGAGCACTGCGTATTCGATGTTCATAGGCCAACAGGGTACCGCAGCGAGGCGAGCGCGGCAGTCAGGGCACCGCCTCGTGAGTGTTCGACTACAGGCCCTTCACCTTCGGCGCGAGTTCTGCCGCGAGGAACTCCGGTACCGCATCGTCGTCGAAGTTGAAGTGCTGGAACTGGACCTCTTGCATGCCCAGCTCTGCCAGCTGGCCAAGCGTTTCCACGACTTCATCTGTCGTGCCGCTAATAATCCCGCTTTTTCGAGGCCGTCCGGAAGTCGGCTGGCGATTGGCCTTTCGGTGCGCCAAACATGCCCATCAACCGTTCCGTCGCGCGATCGAGCCCCGCGGTATCCGGAGCAACGAGTGCGAACGCCATCATCGAGCGCCGGATGGTCGCCGGGTCGCGCTTCTCCGTCTCGCAGTGGCGTTCGAGCACGGCCACTTTTTGGGCATACACCTCGGGCGAGAGGTTGACGCCGTTCCATTCAGCGGCGTAGCGAGCTACGAGCCGAAGCGTCCGCTTTTCACCGCTGCCGCCGATGAGCAACGGCGGATGGCCGGTGGCTGGCTTGGGCATGAGGTCCGCGCCGTCGAGCTGGTAGAAGCGGCCCGCATAGGTTGCCGGGCTGTCGTTCCACAACGCTTTCGCGATGTTGATGCCCTCTTCCAGGCGGTCGAAGCGCTCCTTGACGGGCGGGAACGGGATGCCGTAGGCGCGATGTTCGGCTTCGTTCCAGCCGGCGCCCATGCCCATGACGAAACGGCCGCCGCTAAGCACGTCTATCTGCGCTGCCATGCGGGCCACGTTCACCGGGGAACGGAACGTAATCGGCGTGACGAGCGGGCCAAACCGGATGGTGCTGGTCTCGCGCGCTGCAAGGACGAAGGAGAGGTACGCCTCGAGCGATTCTTGCTGCGTACCGATGAAGTAGTGGTCCGAACGGAAGACGCTGGGGAAGTGGAGCCGTTCAGCGAGCTCAAGGATGTGGCTCCAGCGCTCCCACGTTAGGCCGTTCTGGCCTTCGACCATCAAGCCGATATGCATCTGTCCTCCGGCGCGAACTGGCGGCCGTCCGCGATGCCGAGTCTACATCAGCGCGTCAACCACTACCGCTTCGCGCCCAGAACTCATAACTCAGAACTCAGAACTCAGAACTGGAGTGTCACTGGCCAGGCTTCCACACCATGAGGAACGCGATGCCGATGACAGAGAGCCCCAGCAGCCCGCCAACCATCTGCATTTGCTTGCTGATGGCCTCGTACTCGTCTGGCAGCGCGGCGGTGTCGGGCACGCCTTCGAGCACTTTGAGCGCTTTGTGAGTGTTCCGGCGCTGGATGAAAATCGCTGCCGCGAACGCGACGACGAACCAGATGATCGCCGCTATCAACCACGCCGGCATGTCGTCCTTGTAGGGCAGTTGGTCGTTTCCGATGAGCAGTCCGCCGAAAATGAACACCAGCACCGCTCCGGGGATGACGACAAATTTCTCAAGGTGCAGCGAGAACTTCAGCATGAACCGGGTCGCACTAACGCCTGAACGCTCCGCGAAAGCCTGTAAGAACGGGTACACAAACGTCACGCCTAACGCGATGATGACGGCAATAATGTGCAGAAAAAGCTCGGCCTTAAAGCTGTTCAAACTGGCTCCCCCATAGGTCGTCGTCGCGTGAATGATACCGTGACGGTTGATACAGCCCAGCGAAGACAGTCACCCCTGCCAGGCGCTGTAGCTGCACACTGTCGCGGCGAGGAAGCAGCCACTCCCGGCACCTAGCCGGCAGCCGAACTTGGCTCCGGGATTTCGTAGCCGGGCACGAACTTGCGCCATTCGTGCTGCGTGCCGAGGTATTGGAAGAAGCTGTAATAGACCGAGACGCGAGGCACGGCGGGCGGGTGGCGCAACACCATGTGGGCCTCCGAGGGCGTCGAGCCGGCCTTGCGATGGTTGCAGGGCTTGCAGGCACTGACCAGGTTATCCCAGGTGTGCGGACCGCCACGGTGACGCGGCACGACGTGGTCCAGCGTGAGGTCGCGCGTTTCGCGGCCGCAATACACGCACGCCCAGCCGTCCCGGGCGAAAATCTCTTTGCGCGTCAGGCGCAGCTTCGGGCGAGGGCGCCGGATCATGTACACCAGGCGAATCACCGAGGGCAGTTGAAAGGTCGCGCGAGCGGTGTGAAAGACCTTTTCCGCGCTCTCGAGCACTTCGGCCTTGCCCCGCAAGACGAGCACGAGTGCTCGCCGGACGTTGCACACATTCAACGGCTCGTAATTCTGATTCAGCACGAGAACGGATACCGAATCCATTCGCCCTGCCGCCTTTGACCGAATCTTAGCAACCGTCGAGATCGCTGCGCAATTCCGCAGTTAACGAATGACCGCCGGAATTTCCCCGGCTCACGCTCTTAGCTCACGTGCGAGGTGTGGCGGCTCCACAGTTTCAGGGTGTCGCGAAGCTGGCCCAGTGTGGCCTCATCGACGCTCGCGTCGCTGAGCACGCAGTCCTCGAGGTGCCGGTCGAGGATGAGCAGGCTGGCCTGTTCGAGGCCGGAGCGTGCGGCCAGGAGTTGCGTGAGCACGTCTTCGCAGCAACGCTGCTCTTCCATCATCTTGCGCAGCCCTCGTACCTGTCCTTCGATGCGCGACAGGCGATCAAGGAGCTTCTTATTCTCGACGGCATCCATCTCGTTGTTCCAATCTCCTGCCGGCGCTGCGCGGCGCCGGCATCATTTCGGTCTCGGGCCGATGTCTATCGTCCTGATCGGCGCATCGAAGGCGATACCCCGGGGGGGTTGACAGCATATACCCGCTGGGGGTATCGTACCTCTAGATTACTACATGCCCGGCGGGTGTCAACCATGGCAAGCACCGGACACAAAGGAAGTACAACAGCATGTCCGAACTCCGTGAAACCACCGACGCAACCTTCGAGAACGACGTCCTCAAGTCCGAGCTGCCGACGCTCGTCGATTTCTGGGCGACCTGGTGTGGGCCGTGCCGGATGGTGAAGCCGATCGTTGAAGAGCTCAACGACGAACTCGCCGGCAAGATGAACTTCGTGAAGATGGATACCGATGAAAACGGCGCCATCCCGGCAAAGTACGGCATCCGCAGCATCCCTTCGCTCCTCATCTTTAAGGGTGGCGAAGTCAAAGGCACGATTGTCGGCTTCCGCCCCAAGAGCGACATCAAGAAGCGCATCGAAGAGGCTTTGGCCTAAGCGCAGCCAAGGCCCTGGCCTAAGCGAAGCCAAGGTGGCCTAAGCGAGGCCAAGGCCTTGGCCTGAATTTCAGGCGCATCCGAGTTTCAGCAGCTGGTCCGCGTGGTGCGCGGGCGCCCATTCCGATGGGTGCCCGCGCGAGCGCGAGGCGCACCATTCATGGCATGCTGAATTCGGGCCTCGTTTCGGCGAGGACGCCGGGAGCCGTGCGCGTCAGCGCGGATCTGATGTGCCGCATCAGCGCCCCGGCTGGAAGGTTAGTAATGGACGAATACGACATCGTGATCGTGGGCGGCGGCGGCGCCGGTCTCACGGCCGCTATTTATGCTGCCCGCGCCCAGCGCCGGACGGCCGTCTTCGAACGCGGCGTCACCGGTGGCCAGATTGCCACGACCGACGCCGTCGAAAACTTCCCCGGCTTCCCTGAGGGCATAAACGGCTTCGACCTCGCCCAGAACATGCAGGAGCAGGCGAAGCGCTTTGGTGCGGAAATCATCGCCGACGAGATCGTTTCGCTGGACCGCGATGCCCACGGTGGGTTTGTGCTGGCCACCAGCGGCGCCCGTTACCATGCCCGCGCGGTCATCCTCACTGCCGGCGCGGACTACAACAAACTGGGCGTGGGCGGAGAAGACGAATTCGTCGGCCGCGGAGTCAGCTACTGCGCAACCTGCGATGCTGCGTTCTTCAAAGGCGACGCTGTGGTGGTGGTTGGTGGCGGAGACGCGGCGCTTGATGAGGGCGAATTCGTCACGCGGTACGCAGACTCGGTGACCATCGTCCACCGGCGCGATTCTCTCCGTGCTGCCGCGCTGCTCCAGGAACGGGCATTCGCAAACCCCAAAATCCGCTTCAAGTGGGACACCGTCGTCGAGGCCATTGAAGGCGGCGACCATGTGGAGCGCGTCGTCCTGCGCAACGTCAAGACCGGCGAAATCTCGACCATGGCGACCGCCGCCGTGTTCATCTTCATCGGCCAGACGCCGAACAGCGGGCTGCTGTCTGGCCTCGTCGAGACGGACCGCGGAGGGCACGCGATCGTCGACCTGCAGATGCGGACGAGCGTGCCTGGCCTGTTCGTCGCGGGCGATGTGCGGACGCAATCGGTGCGGCAGCTCATCAGCGCCACCGGCGACGGCGCCACGGCGGCCATCGCCGCAGACCACTGGCTGGCGTCTGTGAACGAGCAGCACTGAGTCGCTCAGCCTAGACATCCCCTCATCAACGGCGCGTTGGTTGTTATACAAATGCAAGGCCGACGGTGGTGTAATACCGTCGGGTTACGTGCGTCCAGCGCTCCCACGCGGACTTCGTAGGCCTCCGGAGGATCTGCGTGGGTGTTGCGCACGCAACGGATTTGAGTGACGCCCAGGGCGGCCCTCAGGACCTGCTTACCCTGAAGCAGGGCGACCATCTTTGCCTCGTCTACGATGATGACCCCACCGAACAGTTCGCGGCCCTCGTCCCGTTCCTAAAACA
>DATNET010000252.1:0-2150 GCA_035606745.1 Tepidiformaceae bacterium | reverse complement strand
ATTCGCTGCACGCCTATTTCCTGCGCGCCGGGAAGCCGGTTGAGCCGGTCGACTATATGGTGGAACGCGTGCGCGATGGCCGGACGTTCACCACGCGCCGCGTGAGCGCGATCCAGGCCGGGAATATGATCTTCGAGGCGTCGATCAGCTTCACACTGGGCGAAGAGGGGATTGAGCATCAGACACCGATGCCACCGGCGCCCGAACCGGCGGACCTGCCGACCTGGTGGGAAAGCATGCGCGCCTCGATGCCGCCGGAGATGCAGGCAGAGATGGAAAAGCGCGGGGGCCGCGGGCGCCGGGGCTGGAACAACCCCATCGACTTGCGGTCGGTTGCCGGGGGGCGCAGCGCCGTCGATGAGGATGGCCTGCCGCACCGCGTGGTGTGGGGGCGAATGCCGGCGGCGCTTCCGGAGGACCCGCTCATCCATGCGGCGGCGATGGCGTATTTCAGCGATAGCGGGCTGATCGCGACGGTCGATGGCGGGCGCAACATGTGGAGGCCGGGCGGTTCGGCCGCGAGCCTTGACCATGCGATCTGGTGGCACTACCCGCCGCGCTTCGACGACTGGCTGCTGTATTCGAGCGACAGCCCGGTGGCTCACGCGGCGCGTGCGCTGGTGCTCGGGAGCATGTACACGCGCGGCGGAGTGCTCGTGGCGAGCGTGGCGCAGGAAGGGCTGTACCGGGCGTCGAAGTAACGGCGTTCGGGCTCAGCGCTGGAGGAACTCCGCCGAAGCCCAGCCGGGCCGGCCATCGGGCGTTGTCACGGGTACCCAGTGGACGCCACCGACCGTCTGGTCGCCAATGCTCTGCACGCGGAGCAGGACGCCATCGGCGAAGCAGCCGAGGCTCGTCGCGGTGGTGGAGGCGGTCTCGCGGACGTTGAGGCAATCTCCGCCGGTGTGCACCTTTGCGAACGGACCAAGAGCGGCGGCGACGACGATGTTGCGGCCATAATAGGCGCCGCCAAAGAGGTCGGGCCCGTAGAGCAACAAGGGCGTCACCTCGCCCTTCGCGAGGTCGATCAACGCCGGGAGGTGAGGGCTGACGTAGGTATTCGGGGCCGTGGGTGCTGCCCCCGGAAGGTCGCTCGCGATGAGGTCGGCGTTGCCGAATATGCGGCCATCGGCCATGAGAGCGCCGATATCGACGTTCGGGCCGCCAATCACGTCGACCAGCTTGCCGGCGCGGACGAGCCCGACCCGGGGCTCGGCGGTGCGTCCTTCGTAGTGCTCCGTCGGGTGCTGCCAGCGCACGACGATATCGCCCGATGGGAGGACGGCCACTGGCGTGACGCCGTAGGTCTGGTCGATCTCATCCCCGAGTTGCGTCGCGAGGTCTTCGACAAGCGGTGACCCATCTGCAGTGGCGAGCGTCGTAAACGTGGGGCTGTAGAAGAGGAGGGCGCCGCCCGGCACGGTGATGGCACCCTTTGAGCTGGTAGGCGCCGTGATCGCCGCACCGCCCGGGTAGCGGCTGAAGCGACTGGTCGTGTTCGTGCCGTCGAAGATGCTCTGGTAGAGCACCCAGCCGTGGGAACCATCAAGCAGCACGTTGGCGAACCCGTCGACCGTTTCGCCAGCCGTCCAGGTGACCCCGCCGTCGACTGAGTGGTAGATCGTCGTGCGCGTGCCGGCCACGGAAGGGCCGAGCGGCCCACAGACCGCGATGCAGACAGTGGCATACGCCTCGGACATATCGGCGCTGAAGGCGACACCAGAGAATCCGCCGTCGAACACCTTGTCGGTGTGCACGGTCCCCGCGGCGTCGCGGTAGACCCGCTCAAGCCCGGTCGGATAGCCTTCGCAGCCCCAGCAACCTTTCTCGATGAACAAGGCGACATCGCCCGGCAGCGCCTCAGGGGCGTCGACTTTCCATGTTCGGACGCCTACGCCCAGCACGCTCCCAGTCGCTTCCGGGCTCCCGCTGAGGGCCGAAAAGACTGCGCGTGTGCAATCTCCGGGGATGTCCGGAGGCTTGCCGGAGAGGTTGCACGCCTGGGCCAGGTTCCCGGCGACGATCGGCTGTTTGAGCTGCGGGTCGTTGACCGGCGTGAGCATTGTCAACACGGGGCGGCCATTCGTGACCGCGAAGCCGAGGACCAACAACTCGCCGGCGATTCGCTGCCCGGCGGGCTGGCTGCTCAG
>DATNET010000246.1:0-6713 GCA_035606745.1 Tepidiformaceae bacterium | reverse complement strand
CGATGGCGGAGAACGGCTCGATGGGGGTGAGCACGCCGGTGGAGGTTTCGGCGTGGACCAGCGCGAGGAGCTTGACGTTGCCGGCGGCTTTGACCGCTGCCTCTGTGGCGGCGGGATCGGCGGGGGTGCCCCAGGCCGCATTGACGCGCGTGACAACGCCTCCGGCGCGTTCGGCCATCTGGGCGATGCGTTCGCCGAAGTAGCCGCAAATCGCTACGACTACCTTGTCGCCTGGCTCGACGAGGTTCATGACGGCCGCTTCCATGCCGCTCGTGCCGGTGCCGGGCGTGGCAAGGGTGACCTCGTTCTGGGTGCGCATGACTTCGCGCAGCATGGAGCGGCACTCATCCATGATTTTCAGGAATTCGGGGTCGAGGTGGCCGAGGATGGGGGCGGTCATGGCGCGGAGGACGCGGGGGTTGGCGCCACTTGGGCCGGGCCCCATGAGGATGCGCGTGGGCGGGTTGAACGTGGTGGCAGCAGACATGCCGCCTATGGTAGCGGCTCGCTCCTCTGCTTGACGATCTTGCGGCGGGCGGGGTGTCGACAGCGCTGAACGCGACGGCCACAATCGGCTGATGCGCGTGGTGGTGCTGGGAAGCTTGATGCAGGACCTGGTGGTGCGGGTGCCGCGGCTGCCGGTGGCGGGGGAGTCGCTGATTGGCGACGGCTTCGCGATGTTTCCCGGAGGAAAAGGAGGGAACGCGGCGATCGCGTGCGCCCGGCTCGGTGCGAGCGTGCACATGGTCGGCCGGGTGGGCACTGACGCATTCGGAGACGGGCTTATCGCGACGTTGCAGGCGGACGGAGTGGACTGCTCGCTTGTGCAGCGGGACCCAACGAATGGGACGGGCGTGGCTATCCCGATCGTGTTCGACGACGGGGGAAACAGCATTCTCTCCGTGCCGCGGGCGAATATGGCGATGACGGCGGCGGATGCGGCGGCGGCGCGGGCGGTCATCGAAGGCGCGGATGTCCTGCTTGTCCAGTTTGAAGTGGCGATGGAAGCGACGCTGGCGGCGATGCGGATGGCGCGGCGGTCGGGCGTGCCTGTGTTGCTCAACGCGGCGCCGATCGTGCGCTATCCGGCGGAGGCGTTGGGGCTCGCGACGTGGCTCGTGGTCAACGAAGTGGAGGCCGCTGCAATGGCGCCAGGCGCGGAGAGCGACCACGCGGGCGTGGCAACGGGACTGTTGGCGAATGGTATGGAGGCCGTCGTTATCACGCTTGGCGCGGAAGGGGCGATCGTGGCGAGTGGGGTTGGCACGGAAGTCGTAGCGCCGTTCCCGGTGGACGCAGTCGATAGCGTGGGCGCGGGAGACGCGTTTTGCGCGGCGTTCGCGTTCGCGATGGTGACCGCCGGGCTTGGCGTAGCGGGCATCGCGGAGGCGGCGCGATTTGCGAATGCGGCGGGGGCGCTGAGCGTCACGCGGCATGGAGCTGTGCCGTCGCTGCCACGCCTCGAGGAAGTGCAGGCGTTGGTGGCGTTGCCGGGCGCAGGTCTGCGGCATTAACCCTGGGCGCGATTGTTTTCGCCTCTGAGCCGTGACTGGTTGATGATGGGTGCGTGTCGCTCGATACTGACTTTGCTCCCGGGAATCGCTTTTGACGCCTCAGCAACAACGCTTTTGTCCTCTGTGTGACCGGGCCTTTCTGGAAGGGGAGGCCGTGTTGCGGTGCGAGGGTTGCGGGATCATGCATCATCCCGGGTGCTGGGTGACCAACGGCGGGTGTGCGACGCGAAGCGCCCATGCGTCGACTCCGCTGGCGCAGGCGTATAGCACGGGGCGCGCCACAGGCGCCGAAGCTCCCCACCCGGGCGAAGGGTTGCGCGTTGCTGCGCCGGGACGGGGGGCATACCGAAGTGAGCCAGTCCCTGCGCCGGCGCGGGGAATCTATCCCACGGACCCGGTGCGCGCGCCACGGCAGGAGGAGCAGCCGGAGCCGCAATTCGACGCACCGGGACGGCGGCCGGTGGTCGGCGTAGACGATGAAGGGTGGCCGGTGATCGGTGGGGCAGGGGCGCCGCCGGCGGCGCACCGGGCCCGAGCCGAGTACCTCGCCGGGCAACCGCTCGGTGCGCCGGCGGGGACACAGGTGCCGCAACGGCGCTACGTACCTCCGCCCTACGAGGTTGGGCCTCGGCCGCTGCCACGCGTCTATGGGAGACATCCGCTCCTTGGGTACTGGTATGTCCCGGTCGGTTTGCTGTTGGCCGCAGCGGTGGCATTTGGGGTGATCTGGGTAGTCGGGATGTTCACGGGTGGGGGATCGACGCCGGCCGCGGCGCCGACGGTGGGGCCGACGGTTGCGGCCATCGGCGCTGCTTCGGGGACAACGCCAGTGCCAGCCGGGGCGACAACTGCCGGGGGTGGGACAGCCGCCGGTGCGCCCGCGGCCACGACTGGCCCGGGGTCGTTCACCGCGGGCGAAGTGCTGGTCGTTTCGGGCACGGCGCCTGACTGCCTGAACGTGCGCACCGGGCCCGCAATCGGAAACCCGGCGATCGTGTGCCTGAAGGATGGCGAAAGCGTGACCGTGACCGGTGGGCCGACGGCCGCTGGAGGACTGACCTGGTGGGAAGTGAAGACGAGCCTGGGAGAGGGATGGGCCGCGGAAGACTACCTGGCAAAGCAATAGCACGGCCGCTGCTTCCCTGCTTGCTGCTGGCCGCCACGCTTGTTGCTGGCTGCGGTTCGGGCAAGAAGTCGCCCACTCCCACCGTGGCTGCCCCGACTGCGACACACACGGCGACAGCGCCGGCGACGGCCACGCCGACGACGATCCCGCCCACGCCGGACGCGCTTTCCTCGCCACCATCGAGCCCGGCAGTTGTCCAGGCCGTGCTCACACAGGTACTCACCGGGGCGGCCGGCAATACGTGCCCGGACAGCCTGAAGCAGCGCTGGAAGGTGCTTTGCGCGAGCGGCGATGTGGATGGAGACGGCAAGCCCGATGCTGCGTACCTCGTACCGCTCCAGGGTGCGGTGACGGCGAGCAGCCATCCCGGCCTGGTCTACGTGCTGCGGTCGACGTCGCTGAAGCTCGAGCTGCTGCCGGTAGATACCGAGGCTGATGCTTCAGCGTTGGGCCAAAGCTTGTTCGGTATGGCGGACCGGGACGGTGACGGCCACGACGAAGTGATCTTTCTTGCGACGGGTTGCACGGCGAATAGCTGCTCGTCGCAGGCGCATGTGGAATCGTGGGACGGGACGGCGTGGCGGGACGTGGGCCCAGCCATGGGTTCGACCGCGAACCTTACGGCGGTGGCCTTTACGGGGAGCGGCGGCGCGAGCGTGCTTACCGAGCATGGCGGGGTGGTGACGGGGCCGGGCGCGGGGCCGAGCCGGGCGGTGACGCGCGTGTACAAGTATTCCGACAGCCGCTACCGGCTCACGAGCGAAACGTACGACCCGGCTACGTATCTGATCCAGGCGATTCAGGATGCGGACGCGCTGTTCGATGCGGGGAACTTTAGCGGGGCGATTGCGGCCTATAACGCAGCGATAAAGGACACGGCGTTGCGGGACTGGCAACAGGAAAACGACAAGGGCAACGGGCGGGCCGCGCTCGATTCGTACGCGCTGCTGCGGATAGCGATCGCGACGGCGGCGAGCGGGGACGACCCGGGGCCGGCGGTGGACGCGGTGATTACCGATGGAGGGGAGCCGCTGTTCGTGAACGCCGCCGAGACGTTCCGCCAGGGCTTTCGCGAAAAGGGGACTCTGCATGCGGGATGCGTGGCCGTAACGAACTATCTGTCGATCACAACGGCGGATTCGGACAACCCGGCGCGGCTGCGGGCGATCTTCGACTATGGCTATGCCAATCTACCCATCAAAACGTTTCAGGATGTGTGCCCGTTGTAAGTAAAGTATGCCAAATTTGCGCGGCACCATGGGCGGCCGGGAGTGGTAGAGTGCGACGATGGCACGGGTGCAGCCTTCGCGGATGGGGATCCTCACGTTGGTGGTGGGACTGTGTGCCGCCTCGACGGTGTGCCTCGCGCTGATATCGGTCCGCATCCGGATGACGGGCTCGGACGAGTTCACGTTTATGCGTTGGAACCTCGCGCTGGCCTGGTTGCCGATGGTATTTGCGCTGCTGCTCACGTTCGCCTGGCGCGCGCACCTGCCGCGGGTGGCGGCCATCCTCTTCGCGGCGCTGTGGCTGCTCTTCTTGCCGAACGCACCGTATCTGGTGACGGATGTCGTGCACGTCGGCACGCCGTGGGCGAGCGCCCCACTGTGGTTCGACCTCACGATGTTTGCGGCGTTCGGGGCGACGGGGTTGCTGATTGGCTATGGGTCGCTTTACCTCGTACACGCCGTGATCTCAGCGCGGTTTGGCGCGGCCGTGGGCTGGAGCGCCAGTTCCGCGGCGATGGCGCTGACGGGCGTGGGGATTTACCTGGGAAGGGTGCTCCGGCTCAACAGTTGGGACGCGTTCACGCGGCCAGATACGCTCGCGGCAATTGTTCACCGGCGGCTGACGAACCCTGTTGGTCATCCGGAGCTTTATCCGCTGATCGGCGTCATGGTCCTGTTGCTGATGGCCGGTTACGCGCTCTTTTACATCTCGACCCGTGCGGCACGCAACGCGGTCACTCGCAGGTCGATGCACGGCCTTTCGCGGTAGGGGAGCTTAGCGGAGCGGCGAGCTTTCGTTGGCGGCAAGGAGCTTGCGGAGGTTCGCCATTTCGATGGCGGCGAGGGCTGATTCGGAGCCTTTGTGGCCATCTTTGCCGCCCGCTCGAGCCATAGCTTGCTCCACGGATTCGACGGTGAGCACGCCGAAGAGCACGGGCACTCCGGTGTTACGGGCGACGGCAGCGATGCCTTCGGCGGCGCCGCCCGCAACGTATTCGAAGTGGGCGGTTTCTCCCCGGATCACCGCGCCGAGGCAGATGACGGCGTCGAAGCGGTTGCTTTCCGCCGCCCACTGGGCGGCGGTGGGCACCTCGAAGGCGCCCGGCACCCAGGCGACGGTCACGTCCTGTTCGCGCAGGCCGCGCTCTCGAAGGGTGGTGGTGGCGCCTTCAAGGAGCTTGCGCGTGATGAATTCGTTCCAGCGCGCGACGACGACGCAGACCCTCAAACCGGCGCCATCGGTTGACCCTTCGACTTCCGGCACTGCTACAGGCCCCCACCGAGCGATTCGAGGCCATCGAGCAGGTGGCCCATGCGGCGTCGCTTCGTGTCGAGGTAGCGGATGTTGAATTCGTTGGGCTCGGTGACGATGGGAATGCGTTCGACTACTTCGAGCCCGTAGGCTTCGAGTCCCGCGCGTTTTGCGGGGTTGTTGGTGATCAGGCGCATCTTGCGCACGCCGATGTCGCGGAGGATTTGCATGCCGATGCCGTAGTCGCGGCGGTCGGCGGGGAAGCCGAGGGCGAGGTTGGCATCGACGGTGTCCATGCCCTGGTCTTGAAGTTCATAGGCTCGGAGCTTGTTGTGGAGGCCGATGCCGCGGCCCTCCTGGCGCATGTAGAGAAAGACGCCGCCCTCTTCGGCGATCATCTTGAGCGCCCTGTCCTTCTGTTCGCCGCAGTCGCAGCGGAGGGAATCGAACACGTCACCGGTGACGCACTGGTCGTGGACGCGAACGAGCACGGGCTGCTCGGGGTCGATGGTGCCGCGGACGATGGCGACGTGCTCATCGGGGTAGCCTTCGGCGCGGTAGGCGACGATGGTCATGTCGCCGTTGGGCGTCGGCAGCTTGGTTTCAACGACGCGCTGCACGAGCTTTTCGTGGCGAAGACGGTACTTGATCATCTCGTTGATGGTGACGATTTTGAGGCCGTGGCGGCGGGCGAAGCGCTTGAGGTCGGGCATGCGGGCCATTTCGCCGTCGGCCTTCATGATTTCGCAGAGGACGGCGCCGGGGTAGAGGCCGGACATCTTGCAGAGGTCTATGCTGGCTTCCGTTTGGCCGGCACGGACGAGGACGCCACCGTCGCGTGCCCGCAGCGGGAACATGTGGCCGGGCTTGGCGATGTCTTCGGCGCCGGCGGTCGGGTCGATGAGCACCTGGACTGTGCGGGCACGGTCGCCGGCGCTGATGCCGGTGGTCACGCCGGTGCGCGCTTCGACGGATACAGTGAAGGGGGTGCCGAAGCCGGAGGTGTTCTGCTCCGACATCATGGGGAGGCGGAGGTCGGCGACGCGCTGTTCGGTGAGCGGTATGCAGATCAGCCCACGGCCGTACTTGGCCATGAAATTGATGGCGTCGGGCGTCACGAACTGGGCGGCCATGACGAGGTCGCCTTCGTTTTCGCGGTCTTCGTCATCGGTGATGATGACGAATTTGCCGCGGCGGTACTCCTCGATGGCTTCGGGGACGGTGGCCATCACGGAATCGTGGTCGGTCATGACTTCTGCTCCTGGGGCGTGCCTTGGGCGCTGCCTTGGGCGGTGCCTTGGGCGACGAAATTCTGGACGTAGCGCGCAATGATGTCGGTTTCGAGGTTGATGTTGTCGCCCGGCTCGCGGCGGATGAGGTTGGTGTGTTCCTGGGTGTACTGCACGAGGGAGACGGAGAAGCTGTCGGCGTCTTTCGCGACGATTGTGAGGCTGATGCCGTCGATGCAGACGGGGCCTTTCACCACCATGAACCGCAGCAGTTCGGGCGGAGTGGAGATGCGGACAATGATCGCTTCGCCTTCGGGGGTCATCGAGTGGAGCGAGCCGACGCCCTCCACTACACCACGGACG
>DATNET010000229.1:0-3594 GCA_035606745.1 Tepidiformaceae bacterium | reverse complement strand
TGCACGATGAGCCGATAACGATAGGGCCGCCCCATGCGGTATTGCAGCGCGCCCGATTCCAGGACCCGGGGCGCGCGATGCACGGCGGCGACCGCCGCGGCGATCAACTCCCGCTCCGCGCGCTCGAAGACCGGGCCGTCGTCGGTGACGCACCAGCCGCGCAGGCACTGGTAGTCCTGCACGGCGCTGGCCGCGATGTACCACGGGCCTCGGGCCGGGCTCATTCAGCCCTCCTCCTCTTGTTCGGGTGTGAACCATTCGCTTTTCACCGTCAGCCCCCCGTTGCTTTCGCACGCTCGCTGCGCGCCGCACCGACAATACTCATACCACATGATTCCGCCGTGCGCCCGCTGCGACGGGCACTCGTAAGGTGCTACGCAATGCGTCCAGCACCTGTCGATACCCTCGCGATTCTTCGCGTGCTTGTGTGTCATTGGACTCCCCGTTTCAATGAGGCCGCGCATCCGGCGCGTGCGGTATGTGAGTATCAGTATAGGGCACTCGCCCTAGTAGGGCAATGGCCCTACCCCCGAAACGTACCCGAATTGATTGTAACAATGAGAGCCGAGGCCCCGAAGTGAGCGCCCGCGACCGCGAGCAGTACGCCAAACGCCGCGAAGCCGTGCTCGCACGCAAACGGGCCCTCTACCGCGAGCGCCACGGCTACCGGTTCGACACCTGTGGTCAGTGCCGCGGCAAGAGCTACCGCTATTGGTGCCGCCCGTGCCGCCAACGGCTCTGCATCCGCCGCGGCGAAAGTGGACCCGACTACGTGGAGTTGGCCACCCGCGAGATCGAGGGGCGGGTCGGCCGGCCATACAGTCAGTTCACGCGGCAAGACCACTGGTCCGTGACCGCGCTCTTAGTCGAGTGGGCCCAGTCGCGGGGCCAGCTCTTGGACTACGACCCCATGAAAAAACCAGTCAACAGAAGCCGGAGGACCGCGTGACGGACCTTCTCCGCGTGGTACGCGTACCCGTTGCCGGCCGCTGCGGTCGCGCGGTCGTGTGTGCCTGCGGCCAGCACGTGCTCACGCTGCCGGGCGCGTGTGGCTACTGTGCCGCCGACATCCTGCCGGACATGGTCGACCTCGCCGCGTGGGATGCGGCCCGCCCCGAACCAGCAGCCGAGTGGGCGCGCTAGCCGTGGCGTTGACCGAGCTCGATGGCGTCCTTGCCCGCTTGCAGCACGTCAAGCGCCAGGGCAAGGGCTTTAGTGCGCGCTGCCCGGCGCACGACGACCAGCTGCCGTCCCTTTCGATCAGCGAGGGCCGGGACGGGCGAATCGTGCTCCACTGCCATGCGGGCTGCTCGAGCGAGGCCGTGGTGCAGGCGCTTGGCCTCACCATGCCCGATCTCTTCCCGCCCTCCCCATACGCACCCGCCCCGATCGTGACGCCCAAGCCTACTACCGATCGGCCCGCGCTGACCGACACCTACGACTACACCGACGCCAATGGCGCCTTGGTGTTCCAAGTCTGCCGGTTTACGCCTAAAACGTTCCGGCAACGGCGACCGGACGGCAACGGTAATTGGGTGTACGAGATCGGCGACATCGAACGGCCGCTCTACCGGCTGCCACAGGTCATCGAGGCCGCGGCGCAGGGCAAGCGCGTCTGGATCGTCGAGGGCGAGAAGGACGCGGACCGGCTCGCCAAGGAGTATCCGGGCGGCGGCGTTGCGACCACGAGCCCCGGAGGCGCTGGCAAGTGGCGCGAGTCCATGTCCAAGGCGCTGGCTAAGGCGTCGGACGTGGTGATCCTGCCCGACAACGATGACACGGGCCGCTCGCACGCGGAACAGGTCGCGGCCTCGCTCACGGCGCTCGGCGCCACCGTCCGCGTCGTGCAACTGCCCGGCGTGCCGCTTAAGGGCGATGTCTCGGACTGGCTCGATGCGGGCGGCGATTTCGACGAGCTCGAAACCCTCATCCAGTCGACGCGCATCTGGACGCCGGACCCGGCCAAGCGCGTGCGCTGGCGGTTGGATGAGATCTTAGGCAACGACGCACTCATGCGGCCGCCGGCGCCCATCGTGCCGCGGCTCGTCTGGCGCGGGCGCTCGACGCTGCTCGCGGCGCAAGAGAAGTCCGGCAAGAGCACCCTCATTGGTTTCCTGGCCGCGCAAGTCTCACGCGGCGGCCAGTTTCTTGGCGATCCCTGTCAGGCCGGCGATGTGTTGATCGTCGCGCTCGAGGAATCGCTGGGGGACGTCGCGCGGCGACTCCGGCACTTCGGTGCGGACCCCGCGCGCGTCCATATAGTCGACCGGCTGCCTCCCGACCCGCGCGAGCGGCCGGAGGCGCTGGCTGAACACATTCGCGCGGTCTCGCCGACTCTCGTTCTGGTCGATACCCTCATGGCCTACGGCTCGGGGATCGTCGAGGACGAGAACGCGGTCGCGCAGATGCAACCCTTGGTGCAAGGGCTGACCGATGTCGCGCACCGGATGGATGTCGGGCTTTGCGCGGCGCACCACAACAAAAAGACCGGCGGCTACCGCGGCTCGTCCGCGATCGGCGGCGCGGTCGATGTGATTGCCGAGATGTCGGTGCCGGACGAAGAAAAGGACCCGACGCTCCGCAAGCTGCGCGTATTGGGCAGGCTCCCCGTGCATGGCTTCGACATGCGCTATGACGGGTCGCTCTATCTGGATGCGAGTGGTATTGGGCTCCCGCTCATCCAGCGTGTGTTAGATTTCGTGCGCCGCAATTCGCCCACGTCCACCAACGCCGTCCGGCTCGCCATCGGTGGCCGGTTCGAGCTCGTACAAGCCGCCTTGCAGACGCTGGAACGCAAGCGGTTCATCACCGACGAAGGCGACCCGCTGACCCGAGCCCGCCAATGGGTGGCATCGGCCGCGGCCCCTCCGCTGGTCAACTTCGAGGCCGAAAATGCCCGTTATTGAATCCCGCGCGCGTAAGTCGTTGCGGGACAAAGCCGGAACAACGCCGGAACAACGTGGGAACAAGGGTTGTTCCCGACCCTATCAGGCCCCCTTTAGGGGGGCCTGTAGCGGGAACGGGTCAGAGACAACCGACCACGTCAAAGCCCGGTTCTGCCTGACGCCGGCCGAGACCAAGCGAGCCCTGGGCCGGCTCACTGGCGACCCCAAGGCCAAGACCGAAGCTCAGGTCCAGCGCGAGATCGTGAACGCGCTCAAGCTGGCGGGCTGGGCTGTTTGGAGGATCGGCCAGCGCGACGCCCGCAAGACCCAAGACCCCGGCGTGCCGGACTTGTATGCGATGCGAGCGGGCTTTTGGTCCAATCCGCGAGCGCGAGCTGATGTGTACCACGCGCCACGCTCCGTCTGGATCGAGGTTAAGCGGCCGGTTGGCGGCGTTCAGTCCGACGCCCAGCGCCGGTTTGAGGCGTCATGTGCGGCCACGTTCCAGACCTACATCCTCGCGCGCAGCGTGGACGACATCAAGGAGCTTTTGACATGACCCAGACTGGGTACGATCGTACCCTCGCTAAGTGACCGACGAGTCAGAAACACCGGACAGAAAGGCCGGACTCATCCCGCAGAAGCACGGCGGGGCGATCTACCAGGGAGCGCCTGCCCATCCCGTTGCTGGCCCTGGCAGGCCACGGGA
>DATNET010000218.1:0-3031 GCA_035606745.1 Tepidiformaceae bacterium | reverse complement strand
AAGCGACACGTCGCCAACACGTCGCCAAGCGACATGTCGCCAAGCGACACTTCGCCAACGCCTCACCAATCGTTTCATCTCCCGCATCTGAGCGCGGGCCTTTACGGGTATCTCCCCATACGTGCGTGTCCCGCCTCAATCCGATACTAGAACGAGAGGGTGGCGAACGTGATCGATGCCGGCCTTAGCCGCTCCCAACGCGATGTGCTGTTGGACCTTGGCGGCCTCATCTCCGCCCGCGGCTCGATCGCAGAGGTGTTCAGCGCCTTCGCGGCCGCACTGTTGCCCGAGGCCGGCTGCGATTTCGCGATGCTCGCCTCGATCGAAGCACAGGGCCGCCTGTTGACCGTGACGGGCATGTTCCCGCGCAGCATCGATGGCCTGAAGCAAGGGACCACGCTTCGCGCCGATGAGGCCGGCATGACGGTGCTTGCCGAGGTCCCGGGCGGCGAAACCGCGTACCTCACCGCCGATGTCCCCTACGCGGTCCCCCGGAAGCTCAGCGAAGCAGGCTTTCCCGCAGCCTGGTCGACTGTGCTCACCGTGCGGGACGAGGCTGTGGCGGTGTTTACCGCCGCCCGGACATCCGCGCGGGCGTTTTCCGAAGCCGAGGTCCGTTTCCTGCGCGAAGCCACCACGCTCCTTGGCTCGGCCATGCGAAACGACCAGCACATCGCCGCGCTCGAACGGCAGGCGTTTCGCAGCAACCTGCTCAACGACCTCGCGGTCCTGTTGAACGCCGGCGAGCGCGTAGATGCGCTCTTCGACCGGATGCTGCAGCTCCTCGAACGTGCGATTGCGTTCGACTACATCCTTCTCCTGGCCCGCGATGGCGACACGTTGCGCGTCGTCGGCTGCCAGCCACCGCCCCTGGCCGTCATCGGCACCGAAATTCGGCTCAGCCTGCAGCAGGGCGAAGCCGCCTCGGACCATCGCGAAGGCGTGCGCGAGTATCGTCCGGACCGCGTCGTTGGGCCATGGGCCGAGGCCATCGCTGACGCCGGCGGCCGTCGCGGCCTCGCTGCCTTGCTGCGTGATAGCGAGGGGGTGCTCGGGGCCTTCACCCTGGGCCGCAATCGTAATGTGCCGTTCACGCCGGAAGAACGCGCCTTCGTCGAAGTCGTGGCGACGCTGCTCAAGCAGGCCATTGCGAACGAACGCCGACTGCGCTTCGTCGAATCGGAAATCGCGCGCAGCCAACTGCTCAACGAGCTGTCGATGAAGCTGAGCGACGGCGAGTCCGTGGAAGCGCTCTTCGCAGAGCTGCCCCTCTTCCTCGGGCGCGTGCTGCAATTCGACTACGTCGGCCTGGCTGCCTTCGATGACGACAGCGGCCAGCTGCGCACGCGCGCCTGGCTCCCCGGCCGCCCCGACGAGTCGCTCAACTCAGTGGTCGACCCGAAACGGATCGGCCTCTCCAAGATGGCACTGGACGACCGGCCAGTCGTCGAATTCGCTTTGGACGAGGAGCCCGACGGCGTCGCCACGAAGTTCGCCGAAGCCGGCTACCGGCGCTCCGCGATCGCCAAGCTCCACCATCGCGGTGCACTCCTTGGCGTCCTTCACCTCTCGCGCAAGGCGCCCGTGCCGTTCGGGACAGAGGAGTTGGCGTTCCTCGAAGTGGTCGCGACGCTCTTCACCCAGGCCGTGGCAAGCCAGTTGCGGATCGACCGCACGATCGCTGACGCCACCGAGCAGCGCGCGATCGCCGACATTTCGGCCGCCGCCGCGCGCGAACGGGATGTGGCCTCGCTGCTGAAAGGCATGCTGCCCGCACTGGGCTCCGCCGTCCCGGATGTGGGTGTGGCGTTCGTCTTTCTCGAGGGCGACGCGCTGCTGTACTGCGATGCCTCGGGCAACCGTCTGCCGCTGCCCGCCGGGCCCTATGCGCGCGGCGTGATGGAAGGCGAGCAGGTTGTCGTCCCGGTGGAATCCATGGATGGTGCGACAGCGGCCGCGGTCGCGCTCGCGAGGGGCGACGGCATGCACACCCTCGTCCTTACTCCGGCGCGTTCCACGGGCGAAGTCGTCGGCATGCTCGTCGTCGGTACACGTAGCCAGAGTTACGTCTTTTCGAAGCTCGACCGCAAGCTGCTGGCAGCGATGGCCCAGATCGTCGGCCCCGCCATGGCCAACGTCATCGCTGCTGAACAGCTCGGCGCGGAGGCTCGCGAACAACGCGTAATCGCCGAAATCGCGGCGATCGCCGCCCGCGAAGACCGCCTGGAGGCACTCGTGGGTGCGCTCTGGCAGCCGTTGCGCACGCTCATGCCCAGGCCGTTCCTCGCGTTCGGCTTCCTTGAGGGCGAAGAGGTGCTCTATCCCGGCGAAGACGGCGGCATGAATCGCAGCCCGCTCGACGACCATAGCCGCAGAGCGCTCACGGACGGGCAGGTCCACGGCGTCCTGGAACCTGGCGAACTGCCGCCCGGAGATATCCTCGAAACCTACGGCGTACGCGCCATCGCCGTCACGGCAGCGCGGTCCGGCGGCGAAGCGATCGGCCTCCTCCTCACCGGCTCCCTGGCCGAAGGCTACGAATTTGGCGACCGCGAACTCCGCCTCTTCCGCGTCATCGCCCAGGTCATCGGCCCGGCGATGGTGAACGCCCGCGCCGCTGCGCACAGCCGCATCGAAGCCCAGGACCAGGGCATCCTTGCAGACATCGGCACTGCCGTGGCGCGCGAGGCCGACCCGATGGCCCTCCTGCAGGCAGCCGTCGAACCGCTTCGCCGCATTATTCCGCGTCCCCTCCTCGGGTATGGGCACATCGAAGACGGCTCGACAGTCTACGACGTGCCCGGCCGCGGGGAAGTGAAGCTCCCCATCACGGCAATCGAAGCGGAGGCCGTCCGGGCCGGCCAACTGACGACCGGGCCGCTCACCGCCGTCCTGCCGGAAGGCCACCACGGCCACCAATGGGGCGTCGAGTCGGCCGTCGCGACGGCACGCTACGCGGGCGGCGTGGCGAGAGGTCTGCTCATCGTCGGCAGCCGCGAGCCAGGCTTTGTGTTCGGGGACCGCGAGCTCC
>DATNET010000206.1:0-3077 GCA_035606745.1 Tepidiformaceae bacterium | reverse complement strand
TAAAGCTTTTAGCGCCGCAAGATAATACGATTGCATGTGCATCAATTAGCTGGGCCGTAATTCCAACGTATTACAGAAACCGTTTGGCGTTAGAGTTCACCGGCGGGGCCGACGGCCGAGATTCGAGCCCCGGCGGAACCGCACGAGCCCCGTAATGCGCCACAATGATGAGACGAACGAACCTAGCCGCCGCCGACGACCGGCGCCGCCGGCGGCTCCTCAATCGCGCCTTCGCGTTCGGCTTCGGCAGCGGCGACCATCTCAGCGATGGCTCCGCCTTCCTGTACCCGCGCGTCCATCGCCTCGACGGCCTTCCGGTCGTTCACGAACAGCGCCACCGCGATGGGGATGACCATGATCGCGGCGCAAGCGAGGAAGGCCGCCTGGTAGCCCGACTGTGATGCCCGCTGAATGATGGCGGGCGTCGCCACCGCGAGGTGTCCGCTGGTCAGCGCGCTGTTCACGTGGGAGTGAAATTGGCTGACCTGGATGGTCGCGATGAGCGCGACCCCGAACGATGCAGCTACCTGCCGGATCGTGTTGTATGCCGACGACGCGGCACCCTGTTTGGCGCTCTCCAGCGGCCCGTAGATGATCGTCTGAGCTGCCACGCTAGCAAACGAGAACGGCAGCCGCCGGAAGAACAGCAGCGGGATGATGATCGCCAGTGGCGTGACCGCCGTCAGGAACCCGAATGGCAATACCGTGAGCGCCGCGAACACCGTCCCGGCCACCAGCATCCGCTTGGGTCCAATGCGCAGATAGTACTTGCTCGCCAGCGGCAGCGAAATCGCCGCGCCGATCGACGCAGGCGCGGTAATCAACCCGGCCTGCAAAGGCGACCATCCCTGCAGCTCCTGGAGATAGAGCGTCAGAATGAACAGGAACCCGCTGAACATGGCAAATGCGGGCAGCATGATCAGGTTGCCCTGCGTGAACAACGGGCGCTTGAAGAGCCGCACATCGACGATCGGCGGCTTCGCACGCAGTTCCTGGAACACAAACAGGACAGCGAGCACCACGCCCACGAGGCTGCACAGCACGACGCGTTGCGCCGTCCAGCCCAGCGTTGCGGCCTCCGCGAGGGCATAGAGGATGAGCACGGCGCTCCCGCTCCCGGTGAGCAGGCCAAGCAAATCGAAGCCCTCGCGCGCGTACGGCTCTTTGTGCTCCTTTAGGACTCTCAGGCCGAACAAGAAGCCGGCCACGCCAATGGGCAGATTGAGATAAAAAATCCAGCGCCAGCTCACGTCGGTGACGAGGTACCCGCCAAGAATCGGGCCGATCATCGGTGCGAAGACGATGGGGATGGACATGATCGCCGAGGCCTTTGCACGCTCTGCGCCGGGGAACTCCCGCGAGAGCATGGCCGTGCCGACCGGAGTCATCATCCCGCCGCCAATGCCCTGGGCGAAGCGGAAGATGATGAGTTCCTGGAGCGTATGCGACTGCCCGCAAAGCCCCGACGCCACCACGAAAATAGCGATCGCCGTAAGGAAGCACCGCTTCGTGCCGAAACGGTCCGAAAGATAGCCCGCCGCCGGGATGAAGACTGCGAGGCTGAGCAGATAACCGGTGACGGTCCATTCGACGGCTGACGTGCTGGCATTGAAGTCGAGGCTCAGCTGTGGGACGGCGACGTTGATGACCGTCGTGTCCACCATGTCCATAAACAAACCGAAGATGAACACGATGGCGACGAGCCACTTGTACTCAAGCGTGCGAAGGCTGGTGAGTCTTTCGAACATGGAGTAAATCGCCCGAGACCGGCATCACGAATATGTCGTCCTAAGACACCATGAACGATTGCCCCGTAGACCACCAGTGTCGCAGGTCACGGGTATTAGGCTGCCCACACTGGCATTTGGGGTGTACTTGATTAGAATAGTCAGGAATACGCCCACGTTAGCGAACCGCTGACCCGTTCCAAGGAGTCTGCCATGAGCACCGAGCACAACCATCACGACCACCACAACCACGTCGATCCCACCCTCTATCGCTCCCCGGCCGACGCCATGGCGGCACCCCGCGAGACGCTTGGTTACGTCGCGTTACTCGACCCCGATGCGATCGCGGTCGTCGACCTAGACCCCGGCTCGCCGGCCTACGGGACTGTCGTTGGAAAATGGGCCGCACCCGCGCACGAAACACCCGACGAGTTCCACCACTACGGCTGGAATATCTGCAGCTCAGCCCTTGGTGGCGACCACAACCACGAAGGCGCGATGGAGCGGCGGTACCTCGTGGTGCCCGGCCTGCGCTCCTCGCGTATCTATATATTGGATACCGGCCCTGACCCCCGGAACCCAACGCTAATCCGCACCGTCGAACCGCAAGAAGTCATGAGCAAGGGCCACTACAGCCGCCCGCACACCGTCCATTGTGGCCCCGGCGGGCTGCTCGTTAGCGCGATCGGCTCAGGCTCGGCCGATGGCAACGATGGGCCCGGAGGCATCTTCACGATGGACCACGACGACTTCAGCGTCACGGGCCAGTGGGAAGTCGACCGCGGCAGCCAATTCCTCGCCTATGACTTCTGGTGGCACGTCGGCGAAGGCGTACTCATCGCCAGCGAATGGGCGCCGCCGAAGCTGGTGGAATCCGGCATCGTCCCCGAAGCGCTGCTGGGACGGCAGTATGGCCACAAGCTCCATTTCTTCGATCTCGAACGACGCACGCATATCGCGGAGGTGGACCTTGGCGACCAGCACCAGATGGCGCTCGAAGTGCGGCCAGCCCATGACCCCGAAAAGAGCTACGGATTCGTCGGCGTCGTCATCGACGTAACCGACCTCTCAGCCTCCGTGTGGACGTGGCACAAGGATGGCGGCACCTGGAAAGCGCAAAAGACGATTACCATCCCCGGCGTCCCACTCGACGCCGAGCTCCTGCCCCCGTTGTTGAAGGGCTTTGGCGCCGTGCCTCCCGTGATAACGGACATCGGCCTGTCGCTGGATGACCGCTATCTTTATGTCGCATGCTGGGGCACCGGGGAACTGCGGCAATACGACGTGACGGACCCGTTCGCGCCGAAGCACACGGGCACGGTCGAACTGGGCGGCATCCTTCACCGCGCG
>DATNET010000175.1:0-8325 GCA_035606745.1 Tepidiformaceae bacterium | reverse complement strand
GGTAAGTATCGCGACAATGTGCGGCGGTTTTGGAAGGGCGACGAAGGGCAGGTCGGCGAGCTGGGGTACCGGCTCACGGGAAGCAGCGACCTCTATGAGCACAACGGCAGCAAGCCCCACGCGAGCATCAATTACATCACTGCCCACGACGGGTTCACGCTTCGGGACCTCGTCTCGTACGACGAGCGCCACAACGAAGCGAACGGCGAAGGCAACCGAGACGGCATGCAGGGCAACAACAGCTGGAATTGCGGCGTCGAAGGCGAAACCGATGATGCGGAGGTCCTTGAGCTGCGTGCGCGCCAGCAACGCAACTTCCTGCTGACCCTCATGGTGTCGCAGGGCGTGCCGATGTTGCTGCACGGCGACGAACTCGGGCGGACCCAGAAAGGCAATAACAACGCCTACTGCCAGGACAACGAGATCTCGTGGCTGCATTGGGACATCGGGCCGATGCAGCGTGACCTGCTGGCGTGGACGCGGCGGGTCCTCCGCTTTCGCAAGGAGCACCCGATTCTTCGGCGGCGGCGTTATTTCTACGGCCGGACGATTCGCGGCCAGCGCGTGCCCGACATCGCCTGGTTCCGGCCCGACGGCAAAGAGATGACTGAAGAGGACTGGCACAACCCCGGCACACGGGCGCTGACGATGTGGCTGGATGGCGCTCCCGCGGGGCTGACCGACGGCGCCGACGTACCGATCGTCGATGACACGCTCGCGTTCCTCTTTAACGCCTGGCATCAGCCATTGCAGTTCCGTCTTCCTGCGGCCGGCGCTGGGCGGTGGTCGGTCGCGCTCGATACAAGTGACCCATCGGTTGGGGTGGCGCGTGCCGGTGCGGCCACGCGGACCTCCGTCGGCACCGTTGAAGCGACGTCCGCCGGGCCGGGAGGGCCTGTGACGGATGTGCGGCCCCTCCGGGGACGGCTCGTGGATGTCGGCCCGCGCTCGATCGTGGTGCTATCGCATCCAACGAAGCCGCGCTGAGCGTTCGAGCCGAGCGGCCCGGCCAGACCCGGCGAGTAGCTGGGGAAGGTTGGTCGTTATAGGGAGCGCAGGCCCGGCGGCCTGACGGCGGCGAGGGCGACGGAGCTCGACTGGGCTGACGTTGCCGTGCGCTGCGGCCTTCGCTGCGCCGTGCTCAGCGCCGTGAGCGTATCCGGACTTCCTACGTTGCGAAGGCGGTTCTGGTGTTGCGCCAGCTTCATTTCCAGGAGCGTTGCCCGTTCCACCAATTCGACGACGACGGCGACCTCCCGGCTGTGGCACATGCTGGCATCCCGCACGATGCGCTGGACCGCTGCGTCGAGATCTTCGTGTTCGTCATCGTGGGGATCGCCGGCGGCAGCCGCTTCGAGGGTAATGTGCCGCCGAAGGGCCTCACGCATGGCAAGGCACTCATGCCGGAACGCTCGCCGCCAGCTTTCGGCGTCGCATGCTGACCATTCCACTGCACGCGCCCGGCGCGCCGCTTCCCAGGCCATGTAGAGGGGATCAGCTTCGCCCCCCACGACCTGCGCTGGCCACGTCTGTGAAAGACCCATCTGATTGCTTGTCCTCTCGTCGGGGCGAGAGCCGTCCTCTTTCGCCCATCGCTCCGAAACGCTCGACCCACTACGCGGTCGCTCTCGCTCCAGGATTGTGGAAAGGGCCGCCGTAGGCGGCCCCGTGTGGGACTAGGCTGCGTACAGCCGCTCGCCTCGCGTGACGAAGTCCGTTTCCATGAGCCAATTGCGGAACTCGCGCTCGGCCCGGCAGCTTCGACAAACGCCATGGCTCTCTGGCCCGGCTGCCTCATCGATGACCCAGTGATGCGCGTGCTGCGCTGGCGCTTCTTCCGCGGCGCCGCCGGCGCCCTGCGTGTCTTCCATTTGTTCCAGTTCAGGCGTTTCCATTGTGTACCTCCGTTGTTCTCGTTTCGCCCGATGGGCCGTTCGTTTTGGCTCTGGCGAGGCTCCTTAGCTGGAGACGCCAGCCACCTCGAGCAGGTCATTGAAGAGTGCCCGATAGTGCACCATCGCCTGCCGCAGCTCCTCGGTCGTGGCTTCGGCGCGGGAATGCCGCACAGCGATTTCGTGCGCAGCTCGATAGTTCGCGACCACCTGGGGATGGTCGACGGAGACGTCGGCGGCGCGCTGCTCGAAATCTCCGACGGGGTAGCCGCGGCTGCGCATCACATCGGCGACCAGGCGGTCGGCATCGGTCACGGCGCCGCCGGGATCGTCAACGAAGCGGGCCTGGGTGGCAGTCCAGAGCTTGGAGAATTGCGCGGTCTGTTCTGGCGAGAGGCGTTGAATCGGCATCGATTCGACGCGCTCCTGCCGGTCCGCGAGGTCTGCCTCGGCCTGCTTCTGGCCCTTCTCCTCGACGGTGCGGTCGTATTCCTGGCCGAACTTGCCCTGCAGCCTTTCGGTCCGCTGGTGGCGGCTTCGCTGATTCCACCAGATAGCTGCGATCACGCAGAGGATCACCACTGCGACGACGACCGCTATCACTACCCACATCCATGTTTCCATGCCGGTTCTACCTTTCCTGCCGTCCGTCCCCCGGCGTTAGGCACGTTTTGTGCCTGTGACGCAAACGGTACGTCCGCGGCTGTGCCGAAACGGGTAACGCGCGGTGCACCCTGCATTTCAGCCACGTGTCGGTTCGCACAGACGCGAGGAGACTGACCGGTGGTCGAATCTGGAAGTGGTCAGCCGTATCAATTGCTTGGTATAGTGCTAAGCCCGGACTGTTTTACCGGGAGTACATGGAAGTACTGTGCTGCAGCACGCAGGAGAGACCCATGGCCGCACGCGCGATCTGGCGAGGAACGATTAGTTTTGGGATGGTGAGCATCCCGGTGAAACTCTTCACCGCAACTGATAGCCAGGACATCTCCTTCAAGCAGCTCCATGCCGCCGACAACAGCCCGATAAGGCTGGTCCGCCGGTGCGCGGCCGACGGCGAAGACCTCACCCCGGATGAAATCGTCAAGGGGTACGAATATTCGAAGGACCGGTACGTCATCGTCACCGATGCGGACCTCGACCATATCCCGCTGCCCAGCAAACAACAGATCGAGCTCACGGCGTTCGTTCACGGCTCGGAGATCGATCCCCTCTTCTTCGAAAAGGGCTACTACGTGGAGCCCGAGGAGGTTGGACGTAAGCCGTTCGCGCTGCTCGTCCGGGCGCTCACGGAACGAAAACTCCTGGCCGTGGGGAAGCTCGCCATCCGTACGAAGGAACGGCTCTGCGCGCTTCGGCCGCACGATGGCAGCCTGGTCCTCGAAACGCTCTTCTATGCGGACGAGGTGCGCACGCCCGAGGCGGCGCCGCCGGCCGTCGCGGTGTCCGAAGCCGAGATGAAAATCGCCAACGCGCTCATCGATTTGCTCGAAGAGCCGTTCGACCCGACGAAGTACACGGATGAGTACCGGGTCGCGATGATGGCGGTGATCACGGCCAAGCTGGAGGGGCAGGAGTACGTCGCCGCACCGGCGCCCGAAGCCGCTGCGCCGGCCGTCGACCTCATGGCAGCTCTGCGTGCCAGCGTCGAAGCGGCGCAGGGCCGTAAGGCAGCTTCTGGCAGCGCGCCGGAGGCTGCCCCGGCCAGCACGAATGGTCGCCAGAAGAAGGCGGCGCGGCCCGAAGCCGAGGAATCCGAGGCGGAGCCCGTGGCGGCGAAGGGTGGCTCTCGCCGCAAGAAAACCTCGACGCCGGCGTAGCGCGCCATGCCCGCGAAAGAGCCATCGGCCCAGCCGCTTGCTCAGTACCGGGCGAAGCGCGACTTCGCGGAGACGCCCGAGCCAGCGGCGGCCGAAGAGTTGGTGGCTGGCGAGCGGCAAGGGCCGCTCACGTTCATGGTGCACAAGCACGCCGCGACGCGGCTGCACTATGACCTGCGGCTAGAACTCGAAGGCGTGCTGCTCTCATGGGCGATCCCGAAGGGGCCTTCCACCGACCCAAAGCAACGCCACCTCGCCGTCCACGTCGAAGATCATCCGCTCGAATACGGTGGCTTCGAGGGCGTTATCCCCAAGGGACAGTATGGCGGCGGGCCGAGCATGATCTGGGACGCCGGCACGTTCTCTCCAGACGAAGGTGGGCCGACCTACTTCGACGACCGCGCAGCGGCCGAGCGCGAACTTCGCCACGAGCTGAATTCCGGCAAGATCTCAGTGACGCTTCGTGGCAAGAAGCTGAAGGGCTCCTGGGCGCTCATCCACACGAAGCCCGCGACCAACGAGTGGCTGATCATCAAGCACCGTGACGAGGCTGCCCGGGTGGAGCCCGACGTGACGACGCTGGGCCGATCGGTGGCCTCGGACCTCGACATCGACCAGCTCCGTGCCCTGGCGGAGACGGACCCCGAATTGCACGAGCGTTCTTACTCTCCAGCGCTGCTGGCCGGTTCGCGAGAGGGACCGTTGCGATTCGTCCAACCGATGCTCGCCACTGCCGCACCGGTGCCCGCGCGACACGATGGCTGGTCGTTCGAGCCGAAGCTCGACGGCATCCGGGTGCTGGCCAGCGTCGACCACGGCCGGGCATCACTCCGTTCGCGCGGCGGCCACGACATCACGGCTGGCTACCCGGCCATCGCCAGCGCACTCGCGCGTCAGCCGGTGGCGACGTGTCTCTTCGACGGCGAGATCGTCGCAATCGCAGCCAACGGGCGGCCGTCGTTCGAGCTGTTGCAACAACGTATGAACCTCCAGGGCGCGGAACAGATCGCGGCGGCCGAACGCGACATCCCCGTGGTCTACTACGTCTTCGACATCCTCCACCTGGATGGCTACGAGCTTTGCGGGCTCTCCCTTGCCGACCGGCGCGAGGTGCTCGCGCGGGTCGTGATCCCGAGCGCTCGGGTTTCTGAGGTCGTGACCATCCATGCGCCCCCGGCGGAGGCGTTTTCGATCGCTGTCTCGGCAGGGTTTGAGGGCATCGTCGCGAAGCGCGATAGCAGCCGCTATGAGGCTGGCCGCCGCAGCCCGGCGTGGCTCAAGCGCAAGGCGCTCGACCGCGACACGTTCGTCGTGGGCGGGTATACGGCCGGGCTTGGGTCCCGCGGGTCGAGCTTCGGCGGGCTGCTTATCGGACAACCCGGCGAGGGCGGCCTGAGCTACTGCGGGCGCGTTGGTGGTGGCTTCACGGGCAAGGAACTCGACCGGGTGTTTTCGCGGATTAAGCCGCTCGCATCGGAGACGAGCCCGTTCGCGACACCGGTGGCGGATGCGCGTGGCGCTCACTGGCTGCGCCCCGAGCTGCGGATCGTCGTGGAGTACACCGGCATCACCGCCGCCGGTGCGCTGCGCACGCCGATTTTCAAAGGGTTCGCCGACGAAGTGAGCGCGGACGTGCACACCCCGCCGGCGGACGTTTCTGCCGACACCGCCGGGGCGCTTCCCGCAGCGAGCGCGGCGCTGCTGGGGCAGCTCGAATCGGCCAAACAGAAACTCACGCTCGAAGGTGATGGCTGGTCGTTGCCCGTGACCAACCTCGATAAGGTGCTGTGGCCGGCGACTGACGACCGTCCGCCGATCACGAAGCGCGACCTTTTGCGTTACGCCATCACGATCGCGCCGCTCGCGCTCCCGCATTTGCGCGACCGGCCCCTGACGCTCCTGCGTTTCCCGAACGGGATCGACGGCAAGAAGTTCTATCAGCGCCACTGGGACACCGAGCGCCCGCCCTTCGTTGACGCGGTGTCGGTGTTCGCCGACGGGGAGAACACCGACCGCAACTTCCTGTGCTGCAACACACTGCCGGCGCTGCTGTGGCTGTGCCAGGTGGCGGACATCGAGTGGCACGCCTCTCTCGCTCGCACGAGCCCCGAGCCGGACGGCCACCGCCTTTCGACGACGTTTTCCGGATCGGCGAAGGCGCTGGAGGCCTCGACGCTGAACTACCCCGACTTCCTACTGTTCGACCTCGACCCGTACATTTTTGCGGGCACGGAGAAGCGTGGCGAGGAGCCGCAGCCGAACCGCAGCGCGTTCGAAGCGACGTGCGGCATCGCCCATGCGCTCAAGAAGCTGCTCGATGCACTAGGGCTTGAGTCGTTTGTGAAGACTTCCGGGGCTACGGGAATCCATGTGTACGTTCCCGTTGAACGGCAGTTCGATTACACGGTCATCCGGGCCGCCGCGAATACGGTCTGCGCCGAACTTGCCGCGCAGCGGCCGAAGGAAGTGACGCTCGAATGGGCCACCGAGCGGCGCACCGGCAAGGTCTTCCTCGATGCGAACCAGAACGCTCGCCACAAGAGCCTCGCTGCGCCGTATTCTCCGCGGGCGAAGCCGGGTGGCCCTGTTTCGTTGCCGCAACGCTGGGCCGACCTCGGCAAGACGTACACCGGTGACCTTTCGCTGCTCGACCCGGTGTGGGCGCGGGAGCCCGACCCGTGGGCGCAGATCCTCTCGGCCAAACACAACCTCGCCGCGTTGCTCGCGCTGTGACGTGGCTGGCCGCGGAACTGCGACACGAGCTGTCGCGATGTCGCGATAGCGTTCGCGGGTCAAGTTCGGACGTGTCGCGCGTGGGGCTTGAACGCCGGTCGAAGAATTGCTAATGTGCTACATCAGGTACTCGGTTGAGTAGCTGATTCGCCAGAGTCTTCCGGAGGGAAGCAGATGAACGCTCGCCATGCCCCGGCCGCCAGCCAATTGGCGCTACCCCTTGACGGGGCTGCCACCAGCCTTGCCCAATGCGTGGGGTCGCCGGATGCGTTGCGTGCGGTGCTCACCCGCCTGTTGGACCTCAGCGGCCTGGATTACGACCAGCGCGTCGAGCTCCTTGGCGGCGCCCTTGTCGCAGAGGCCGTGCGCCCCTACTGGATCTCCGGGCACTCTCCCCGTGCAGCGCACGACCTCCTGCGCCGGCACGATGGCGAACTCGCGGACGTTGTGGAGACGCTCTCGCCGGTGCTGCTGGCCAGGGCCGAAGCGCGCGACGAAGCCCGTGAGGCGATCAACCGGTTGGAAGCGTTGCTGGCCGCCGCCCGCTAGATCCCGCGACAAGGTTTTCTTTCCGATGCACCTGGAATCAGACGATCGCTGGATGCGCGCCGCTATTGAGGAAGCGAGGACCGCGAAGGCGGCTGGTGACCTGCCATTCGGCGCTGTCGTGGTGCGGAACGGCGAGATTGTCGGTAGCGGCGGGGCGACCAACGGGACGACAGGCGACGTGACGGACCATGCGGAAATGGCCGCCCTCAGAGCTGCGTGCAAGGCCCTCGGCAGAAACACGCTCTCCGATTGCACCATCGTTTGCACGAACGAGCCCTGCAACATGTGTGCCTCAGCGATCTTCCAGGCAATGATCCCGGTCGTTGTCATGGGCGCGTCGCGGCGCGACCTCGCCGGATTGTTGCGGGAGCGGAAGATCAGCATCGGAGAATTGGCCGCCGATGCGGGTTACGAAGTAACGCTTCGTGGCGGCGTGCTGCGAGCCGAAGTACTCCAGCTGTTCGCCGACGTGCACAGGGCGTAGACGGAGGGAACGGGCGCACTGAGTCGCACGCGTAGCTTTGATATTCCGATGCAATAACGCCCGCGTCGCTATTGACGGCGGCGCATGGCCGTTCAGTGCTCAATAGTCTCCACAAGGCCCGAGCGGCGATGCACCCGCACCTGAGCTTTTGGTTTTGAGCGAAGGAGGCCCTCGCACCGCGTACGATGCGCCGCGCATCTTCCCACCCGCGCCCGGGTGCGATCGACTGCGTGCCGCCAGCCCACCACCGTCCCGAGCGGCGATTCCGCCGCAGATTTCATCAACACAGCAGGCACCCTTGGTTTATAACCGAGCGCTGCCGGAGGAAAACATGAGCAACGCAACCGCCACCCCGGCCACGAACACCCAAGTCGGAGCACGCGTTTACGACGTGGACCAGGTGCCTATCGGCACCGTGACGCAGGTCCAGAAGGGGCGCTTGCGTGTTCGCTCTTTGCTGCGTGACTTCTGGCTCGATAGCGAGCACGTCAGCGCCGCCGACGGTGCGGGGGTGTGGCTTTCGGTGCCGGAGATCGTCCTCGCGGCCGAACTGCCGCCTCCGAGCCGTACTGTGCGGTCGCGCTCTCATCGAAAGGTCGCCGCGTGATCCGGCGTAAAGAGAGTCGCTGCGCCCCGGACAGTGACTGGCTCCTGGCTCCTGGCGGTTCGACCTCTGTTTGCGTCACCGCCCGGCGAGCGGCTGGCCGGCGTTCGGCGGCGCCCGTCCGCGACGCGACCGGCGCCGCTTTGGGCACTGTTGCGCATGTGGCGCAGTCAACGTTCTGCGTGCGCCTGGATGATGCGAGTGAACGCTGGCTGTCGCTTGACGCGGTCCGCGAAATCACGA
>DATNET010000168.1:0-3331 GCA_035606745.1 Tepidiformaceae bacterium | reverse complement strand
CAGCGACGTGGTTCGCCGCGCTCATGGTCGCAGCCGCCGGTGGCGCCGCCTGGTATACCAGCGCTCGCAACGCCACCCAGCCGCCGTCTGGTCCATCGACCACCATGGCCGCAAACTCGCCCCGCGGCTCGGCCGTTCCGCCTGCAATCGGCCACCTCGACATCGGCGGTCTGCCCACCCGCGTGGTCGTCGCCGATGCGGGCATCGATGCCTCGATCGACGAAGTCGGAGTCGTCGATGACGCCGGCACGCCCGCCTACGAAGTGAGCTGGCACGCCGCCGGGCACATGCTGAATACAGCCCTGCCCGGGCAGCCCGGCAACATGGTCCTCACCGGCCATGTCTCCGTCGCCGACCCCCACAACTTCGCCGCCTTCAGCAAGCTGGATAAGGTCGCGAAGGGCGATACCGTCGATGTCTACTCCGGCTCACGGGTCTACCATTACAAAGTCAGCGAGGTATCTGTCGTGGCCCCAGACGCCGTCAACGTGCTCCGCTCCGGGCAAGGCTCGACGATTACGCTCATCACCTGCACCCACGACCTGAAAGACCGGCTCGTCGTGGTCGGGACGCTCGCCTGAGCCCCCCGCGAGGCCGGACGGCTTGCCCACGAGCGCCTGGCCGCCCACGCTCGTCCCGTCGATGCCACGAGATTCCGCCCTTTAGAGGAGAACCGCATGCCTAACGTACGCAAGACGACTTCGACCGAACCCGGTCAGGGCATCGTCTACGACTTCGCCCGCGCAAGGCAGCGCGCCGCGGCTGCCGCCGCCGAGCCACCGGCCGAAACCGACAAGGCCGGCATCACCGGCAAGGCCCGCGAACTCGGCCAGGCCCGCGCCGCCGCTGAGGCAGCGCCCGATGTCCGCGCCGAGCGCATCCAGGCCCTTCGCCAGCAGATCGCTGACGGCACCTACAACCCCGACCCACGCGAGATCGCCCGAGAGATCATGGGCCGCGGCATCTAAGGCCTACCGGCCCTACGTATCCTGCTGCCATCCTCTCAGGGATACGCCGCCCGCCACGGGCGTTCTCTCATCCGATTCTGGGGGAGAGTCCCGATTCGAGGCCCCGCTGCCGCTCGCTACGATCTCAGTCAATGGTCGGGGCGCCGCTCCACCGTCGCCGTCCGATCACTCGCGCCGAATCGAGAAGCCACAGGTGCCAACCGTCCTTGCCATCGTCCCCGGTACACCTCCTGCCATGGAGGGCCGAAACCTGCTCGGAGAGCGGCTCACCCTCGAACTGCGTGCGGAGCCCAGCGCTGCCATGATCGAAGCCCCGGCCTGCGCCTTCGACCTCCTCGTCCTCGGCGGCATGCCGGTGGATGCACAGCAACGCGTCGCCGCGGCATTCCAGCAGCATCGCCGCTGGCGGCTCGTCCCCATCCTCTACCTCTACGGCGATGTCAGCCCCGGCATCGCCATCCCTGGCGGCTACCGCCCCGAGATCGATAGCGTCCTCCACGGCGACCTCGATTCCCCGGCCGTCCAGCGACGCATTCGCCTCATGGCGCGCGATGGCGTTGGCGATGCCGACCTCGTCGTCGCCGGCCCCTACGAGCTGGACCCCTTGCGCGGCCGCTTCCGCTTCCCGGGCAAGGAGATCGCCTTTACCGACCGCGAGGCCGAGGTACTTGGCATCCTCCTCGCCCAGCCCGGTCTAACCGTCGCTGCAAGCGAGATCATCCTTCGCGGCTGGGGCATGGAAGCCGACACCCGGTACCTCCAGATCCTTCGCCGCCACGTTTCGAACATACGTCGAAAGCTGGGCGGCACGTCCGCCGCGCGCTCACTGACGACGGTACGTGGCGCTGGCTACCGCTTCGACCTCCGCCGCAGCGGCTAAACACCGGCAGCACTGCACCGCGTGACCATGCTGACGCGCGGAAGTACCATTCCCGCCATGCTGAGGCTCAAGGTCCATGACTGAGTCGTTCGACGTTGCCATTGTTGGCGGAGGCATCGCTGGCTCGGCCCTTGCCACCGTCCTCGCGCGCGCTGGCAAGCACGTACTCGTCCTCGAAAAGACGCTGAACTATCGCGACATGGTGCGCGGCGAGTGGATCGCCCCTTGGGGAGTCGTCGAAGCGCAGCGCACCGGCCTCTACGAAGTGCTTGCCGTGGCGAGCAACCATCACATCACGTACCACGCTGAGTTCGGCGACGGCATCGACCCCAGCGAAGGCGACGCCCGGAAGCTGAACCTCGCGGCGTTCCTCCCGGGCGTCCCGGGTCCGCTCTCGATCGGCCATCCGCAGGCGTGTCAGGTGCTGTGGGAGGCAGCGGTCGCGGCTGGCGCCACGGCGCTGCGGGGCGTTGACGACGTCGCGGTGAAGCCCGGTGCGTCGCCTGAGGTCACGTACGAAGTCGCTGGGGAATCGCACACCGCCCGTTGCCGGCTCATCGTCGGCGCCGACGGCCGCGGCTCAGCGGTGCGCCGCCAGGCGGGGATGCCGCTCGTGCAGGAGGCCCAGCACCACTTCTTCGCGGGCCTCCTCGTCGACGGCGCCGATGAGTGGCCCGAAGACCTGCAAACCATGGGCACGGAAGGCGATGTGCAGTTCCTCGCGTTTCCGCAGGGCGCAGGCCGAGTGCGTCTCTACCTCGGCTACTCCATGGACCAGAAAGGCCGCTTTGCCGGCGAAGGGAACGAACAGCGATTCCTCGAAGCGTTCCGGCTGCGCACCTTGCCACACAGCGAGGCGCTTGCTGCGGCAACGCCGGCCGGTCCCTGCGGCTCCATCCCGAACCAGAGCACACTCGTCGAATCGCCAGTGGCGCCCGGCCTCGTGCTCGTCGGCGATGCGGCTGGTTACAACGACCCAATCATCGGCCAGGGCCTGTCGATTTCCCTGCGCGATGTCCGCACCGTCGGCGAAGCACTGCTCTCAGGCGAGGCGTGGACGCCCGGCCTCTTCGCACCCTACGTGACCGAACGGGCCGAACGGATGCGGCGCCTTTCGTTCGCCGCCCGCCACGATTCCTTGCTGCACGTTGAGTTCGGCCCCGAAGCGACGGCCCGCAAGCCCCGCTTCGCCCAGCGCCAGGCCGCCGACCCCTCGTTCGGCCTCGCCCGGGCAGCGGTCATGCTCGGCCCAGAACTGTTCCCGCCAGAAGTCTTCAGCGACGCCGAATGGGAACGGTTGGCAGCGCTGTAGCGGTCTCAGTCCACTCGCAAGACAAAATCTTGGCGCTCTTTGCGTCCTTGGCGGCTAAAGGTCCCCTCAGCGTCCTCGGAACGTCGGGTCCGTCTGATCGATGTAGCAATCTGCAAAACGGTTCTGATAGCCATCCGCGATGTCGAGCGGGAACCCACGCACGTAGGGCCA
>DATNET010000165.1:0-2037 GCA_035606745.1 Tepidiformaceae bacterium | reverse complement strand
GCTGGCGTCCCGGCTTCCGAAGCGAAACGTCGCCGCATCGAACTCATGCAGCGGTTGGAAATTGCGGACCGCGATCACCTCGTCCCGTCGCGTCTTTCGGGCGGCGAACGCCAGCGTGTCGCGATCGCACGCGTGTTGATCAATCAACCCGGTGTCCTCCTCGCAGACGAACCCACCGGGAGCCTCGATAGCACGGCCTCGCAGGAAGTGCTCGCCCTTATTCGTTCTCTCCACGCCGCCGGCCAGACGACGGTCCTCGTCACGCACGACGCGCGCGTGGCCAGCGCCGCCGACCGCGTGGTCCGCATGCGCGACGGCGAAATCGCGTCGGACACCGCCATGAATCGCAACGGCGATGCCCGCAGCCGGGTCGCCGACCTCGTTGCGTTGGAGCTTTAGCCATGCGACGCGTGCTGTTAAAGAAGGGTTGGGCGGACCTGCGCTCGCGCAAGCTGCAGTCGCTGCTGGCGGCAGTGATCATCGCTGCCGCCGCAGCCCTTGGCGTCCTCAGTGTTTCGATCACCCAATCCGCCTCGAGCACCTACTCAAGCGTGCTCGATCAGGCACACGGGGGACACGCGTGGGTGCTCTCTAACGACGCCGCACCTCTGGTCCATCTCGCGGATATTCAAGGTGTCGTCGCCGCAAGCGGACCGTTCGCACGCGCTGATGCCACGCTCACCAGCACCGTTCAGACGCATTCGCTCGTCCTCTGGGGAATGGACAAGGTTATGCCGGCCGTTGCGCCCGCCCTCGTAAGGCAGGGCCATTGGCTCGACGGCGGCACCGACGAAGCGGTCATCGACCGCGGTCTCGCGGACAAGGCGGGGCTAAGCGTGGGAAGCTCGCTCACGGTCAGCGGCAGCGGCGGGAGCCGCACGCTGCGGGTTGTTGGGATCGGCGTCAACACCACGGATGCCCCATACCCGCTTTCCGACCCGGCCGATGTATTCACCTCGCCCGATATCGTGCAAAGCGTTTCGGGCGGCCATCTCGACGCCTACGGCGGCGGCGTTCGGCTCGCCAACCCAGACGCGACTCAGGGCTTCATCGCCGCGTTCGCCAGGGCGTCCGGCCAGAGTGCCGACCTCAGGCAAAGCGGAGTGACCTGGCAAAGCATTCGTGACCAGATTGGCAGCGGCGACAAAGCGCTGGTGATCCTTCTGCGCACGTTTGCGGTCTTCGCCTTCTTCGCAGTGGGGTTCGTGCTCGCCAACGCCGTAAGCGGGCAGGTGCTGTCGCAATATCGCGATATCGGCCTGCTACGCGCGGCCGGGCTCACGCCGCGCCAGGTAACCATGCTGCTACTCGTCGAACAGCTCGTCCTCGCAGTCCTGGCTGCGACCGCCGGGGCGGTTCTCGGGGTGTTCGCCACACCGCTTGCACTCGGACGCGTCTCCAACCTTCTCGATACCACTCCGCCGGACCCGTTCAATCCGGCGGTGATGGCGCTTGTAGTAGCCGCGGTCACGCTCGAAGTGCTCCTTTTCACGGCCGTCCCGGCATGGCGCGGCGGCCGTGTGAGCACGGTCCAGGCGCTCACGGTTGGGCCCTCGCAGGCGGCCACGCGTCCATCGCGATTGGCGGCGTGGTCCCAGCAGATGCGCCTGCCGGCAGCAGCCGTCATCGGCCTGAAAGACCTCTTCTCCCGACCGGGCCGCGCATGGCTGAGTGTGGCTGCCCTGGTGCTCGCATTCTCGACCGTCGCCTCCGCCCTCACCATCGAATCGACCGTCCGCGCAATCAGCGACGATCCCCTTCGCATCGGCCGGCCACCATATCAACTCGAACTCACGGCAGCCGCCCTCGACGGCTCCTCACCCCTCTCCGACAGTGCTATCCGCGCGGACGCTCTCGCCCAGCCGGGCGTCCAGAGCATTGTCACCATCCAGCGGTTGCCCGGGACTGTCGACGGCGGAGACAGCTACTTCGACGTCGACGCCTTGTCCGGAGACCTCTCCAAAATGCCGTATCCCATCGTCTCAGGTCGCATGCTGGCCGGTCCGGGCGAAGCCGTCATCGCCCTGAACGTCGCTC
>DATNET010000153.1:0-2352 GCA_035606745.1 Tepidiformaceae bacterium | reverse complement strand
CCGGGCCCACCGGGACCGCCGCCGATACCGAAGAAGTAGTTGTCGCCGTTGTTGATGGAGGTCGTGATCTGGTCGGCCTGCGCCTGCGTAATCGTCCCGGCCGAGACCTGGGCCGAGAGCTCGTCGAGGCTCGTCTGGGTGAGGTCCGCCTTGAGCGTCGTCTCGTCGACGCCAAGACGGTCGGCCAGCTTCGCGATGAAGTCCTCGGCGGCCGCCCCCGGCGCCGCGTCGGCAGGCGAAGCGGCGGTCTGGACGATGCCCGCCGCCCCGGGAGTGGACGCCGCGGAGGCAACGCTTGCGGTGCCCTGGGTGGCCAGGAAGCCGCCGCCAATGGCGGCAACCGCGGCGATGCCTGCCGCCAGGCCCAGGAGCTTCGGCGCCTTGAGGGTTTCGAACGGCGTGCGCCGCGATGCGCCCAGACGGCTGGCCGTGACTGGCGTCTCGCCCGGCGTTTCGTTGTCGCCGGGCTTCTGGTGGTTGTTGTCCAACATCTTTGTGTGCTCTTTCTCGCGCCGCCAGGTTTGGTTCGAACGGCGTTGCCTCACGGTAGGAAGCACGCGTAAGACCAACGTGAGAACAAGCTTTGAGCGTTCTAATCTTTACCTTTGGTTGCTGGGCTGATGCAGGCCAGAAGCAGGTCAACGATTGTGTCGATTTGCCAGGGCGCAAACGAGGCTTCGCCCAATCGCGCCCCGCTCGTCGTGGATCACGCATTCCCCGACGGCGATGCCGTCTTCTGAATGGTGCTCCACGACTTCGAAGCCGAGCCACTCGGTGCTCGGCAGCCGGTGGATGTAGAGCGTGATGTCGGCGTTGACGAACTGCAGGCCTTCACTGCCGGAGTTCGCGAATGGGTTCGTGAAATCGGAGGCGAATGCTACCCGCACCAGCGGTGTGAGCTCGACGCCATCGATCAGCGCCCGCGTTTCGCGCAGCCACGCCCGCTTTTGGGCGGTGCTGCCAAAACCGTTGTCGATGACGCGCGTCTCCCACATTGGTTCCCGCGCGGGTGCGTTCGCCCCGGCGGCCCGGTTTGGCGGCGACGACAGAGAATGTGGCGATGGCGCATCCCAGGGCGGAGGGCTCCAGACTGTGCCTGCCGGGTTCTCGGCTTTTCGAAGCAACACGGCACTCGCCCTGGCGACCGACACACCATTCGAGCTGAACTCCGCATCCACCACGCGGATGCGGTTGCCATCGCGCACGACTTTCGAACTCACATCGACGGCGGCGAATGGCAGGACGCGGTAGAGGTCGACCGTCAGCCGGGCGCAATGGAAGGCCGGGTCGCCCCACGTCGTCTCGACTTCATGGGCAAGCAGCCCGGCGACGACGCGGCCGTGGAGCGAGTTGCGATCCCACGGCCCGCGGCAGACGTCGTTGGGCATGAAGCGGTGCGCGCCTTCGGCCACGAAGAACGGCTCTGCGGCGGTCACGAGATGGGCTCCGCACGCCAGGCTTCGCCGCCGGGGAATTCGTAGGCATCGAGCGATGCCGCATGCATGGTGATGCTGTAGCCCGGCGCCATTGGCACCCGGTAGCGTCCACGCTCGACGACCACGGGGTCGACGAAGTGCTCGTGGAGATGGTCGGCGAATTCGGTCATGCGTCCCTCCAGGCTGCCACTGACACACAGGTAGTCGATCAGCGAGATGTGCTGCACGTATTCACAGAGCCCCACACCGCCCGCGTGCGGGCAAACCGGCACGCCGAATTTTGCCGCCATGAGCAGCACAGCGAGCACTTCGTTCAGCCCTCCGAGCCGGCAGCTGTCTACCTGGCAGTAGTCCATCGCCCCAGCCTGCAGGAACTGTTTGAACATGACCCGGTTGGCGCAATGTTCGCCCGTGGCTACGCCGATGGATTGCGGGCCCATGGCCAACGCCTTGCGGATCGCAGCGTGCCCGAGCACATCGTCGGGGCTCGTTGGCTCTTCGATCCAGCGGAGATTGAAGCGCCGGAGCTGCTCCATGTGGCTAATCGCCTGTCCCACATCCCATACCTGGTTCGCATCGACCATGAGCGTGCGCGCTGGCCCGAGCTCTTCGCGCGCAACCTCGCAGCGGCGTATGTCGTCTTCGATGCTCGTGCCGACCTTGATTTTGAAGTGATCCCACCCGTCCGCGAGGGCTCGTTGGAAGAGCGCGCGGGTCTTTTGCTCCGGGTAGCCGATCCAGCCAGCGGAGGTGAGGTAAGCGGGGTAGCCATCACGAAGCATTTCGGCTTCGCGCTGACCACGTGTCGGGGCGAGCCGATCGAGCAGCGCAAGCGCTTCGTCTGGCGTGATGGCGTCGGTGATGTACCGGAAGTCGACGCAGCGGACGAACTCGATGGCGCTCATGTCAGACGAAG
>DATNET010000152.1:0-7416 GCA_035606745.1 Tepidiformaceae bacterium | reverse complement strand
GCAGGCAACACTCGGCTGGCCGCGCGGCCTCCGATGCGTGTGCTCCACTTCTATCGTGATCCGGTCGCGGACAAATGCCGGTAACGAAGTGGTCGGTCAGCCGCTGAGGATGGCATCGAGAACGGACGATGTCTCCGCAAGGTTGGAGAAAACAACGTCCGCGCCAGCGACTCTGAGCTCTTCGCTGGTGAAGGTGCCGGTAGCCACCGCGACGGCTCGCGCCCCGGCTGCGTGAGCGGCCGTGATGTCGTGCGGCGTATCGCCGATGACTACGAACTTTGCATGCTCCCGACGAGCGTGCGCGAGCATTGCCGCCCGCACGACGTCGGCCCGCACCGGGCTGTCATCTCCGAAACCTCCGGCCTCGAATCCCAGCCTCCAAAGCCCGAAATGATGGAGCTTGATTTGGGCTCCTACACGCAGATTGCCGGTCGCGAGTGTTGAAGCAATAGCGGCCGCGTCCATCGCCGCCAGGAGCGCGGCAACGCCCGGTAGGACAGCCCCTTCGGCGGAAGCTACGTGGCCCGGGAGGTGGCGCGCATACGCCTCGGTCACGCCGCGAAACACCGCTGCGTGATCTTCCGCAGATACGTTCGCATTCGCCAGCGCGTCGGAGATGATTGCGTGGTCGGTCCGCCCAGCGATGGCGACACCGGCAAGGCTACCGGCGACACCCGTCACTTCCGAAACTGCAGCATCGAGCGCGGCCCGGCCCGCGCCAGCGACCGTGATCAGGGTGCCGTCGATGTCGAACAGGACCACCGCAAGCATTGGACCGATCGTAATCGATGCCGTGGTGGAGGCTAGGAGCTGCTCACGGCGGTAAACCGCTAGCTCTTCCCCATCGGCGACAGGGGGATAGTCTGGATCGAGAGGGTCCGATTCGTATGCGTATTCTGTTCCGAATGGCGGCTGCCTGGGGCATGTGCCTTGGACTGGCGCTCCTCTTGGGGGCTTGCGGCTCTGGCTCCAATGACGCTCCTGGCACGAGCACCGCTACTCCCGGCAGCGCAACGACGGCCGTTGGCTCCACTACGCCAGAGGCCGGGACTCCGCCCAACACCACCGCGCCCGCACATCCCTCCGTGGATGTGATGATTGGCCAGATGTTGATGGCGGGGGTCGACGGGACCGATGTGGGCGCCGATGCCACGCATATCATCGGTGATCTCCACGTAGGCAACGTTATCCTGCTCGGCCGGAATGTGAGCTCGCCAGCTCAGGTGCTGGCCCTCGACCAGGGCCTCCAGAAGCTGGCAATGGCCTCCAACGGTATTCCTCTGTTGATTGCGACGGACCAGGAGGGCGGTACTGTCCAGCGCCTGTTGCCGGGATTCACGCGCATGCCGGATGCCGTGACAGTCGGAGATGTCGATAAGCCGCAGCTCACACGCAACCTCGGCAAGATGGCCGGCGAAGAGATGGCCGCGGTCGGCGTGACGACAGACTTTGGCCCAGTGCTCGATGTGAATGACAATCCGGATAACCCGGTCATTGGTCCGCGGTCGTTTGGGCCAGTCCCGGGTGTGGTTGAACGAAACGGGTTGGCGTTCATCCAGGGCCTCCACGATGCCGGCGTCATGGCCGTCGGCAAGCACTTCCCCGGCCACGGCGACACGTCTCAGGACTCCCATTATTCGCTGGCGACCGTGAACAAGGGCCTTGCCGCGCTTCGGACAGTCGAACTGCCGCCGTTCGAGCAGGCCATCCGGGCTGGCGTCGATGGGCTCATGATTGCCCATGTAGCCTATCCGGCGCTGGACTCATCGGGACTGCCAGCTACGGTTTCCGCGCCGATCGTGACGGACCTGTTGCGCAACCAGTTCGGCTTCACAGGCGTCACATTCACCGACGACATGGGGATGCAGGGAATCAGTTCTTTGATGTCCCCAGAGGATGCGGCCGTGCGCGCCGTCCAGGCCGGCGCCGACATCGTCCTCTGCGGGCGCATGGACCAGGAAGGTTCGTGCTCGCATGCGATGCTCGAACAGCTCCGCGACGGCTTGCTCGCGGCGGTGAACGACGGCCGAATTTCCATGGCCCGGCTCGAAGCATCGTATCAGCGCATAACGGCGGCGAAATCGAAGTACGCCACGGGGGTGGCGACTGGAAGCGGGCTCGGGGATGTTGGCAGCCCGGCCCATGCAGCGGTCGTTGCAGCGATCACCGGGCAATAGCAGTTCTCGCCCAGGATACGCTTCAGGCGGATGCGACCGGCGAGCCCGGTTTGCGCAGTTCCTGGAAGTGTTTACGGAACTTGGCGATTTTTGGCCAGACGACCATCCGGCAATACGGCTGGCTGCTATTCCGGAGGTAGTAGTCGTCGTGTAGTGCCTCGGCGGGATAAAACGCCTCGAGAGGGACGATCTCCGTCACGATCGGCCGGTCGAACGCCTTCTGCGCATTGAGCTCGGCAACCGCAGATTCGGCCGCCGCCTTCTGGGCTGGCGACTCATAGAAGATGGCCGAGCGGTACTGTGTCCCGACGTCCTGGCCCTGGCGGTTCAAGGTTGTCGGGTCGTGGATGACGAAGAACACTTCCAGCAGGTTTTCGAAACTCAGCACGGCCGGGTCGAACGTGGTGCGCACCGCTTCGGCGTGGCCAGTGCGGCCGGAGCAGACGGCTTCGTATGTGGGGTTCACAGTGTGGCCGCCGGCATATCCGGATTTGACCGATGCGACGCCGGCCAACTCGGTATAGACCGCTTCGAGGCACCAAAAGCAGCCCCCTGCGAGCGTTGCCGTTTGGAGTTCGTTGGAAGTCTGCGCTTCGGTCATGGTCGATCCTCCTGTGCTCGTTCTAGACGACATCATCAATATCTTGCCATACGACCTCTCGCGAGGATCGCGCAAACCGTCTCATCGGCAGATTTCGATGCTCGCCTTGTCAGCGCACCGGCGCAGCGCGGTCGCCTGCTACATCAGCCAACCGGTCACTTACCGTGAGTGAGCGGCCGCCGGGGGAGTGGCGATGTGGCGATACAAATGCCCCGCATCGCAGGTCAGATGAACCGCGCCGCTCACATCGACGGTGGCGATCGCCTCCGTGCGGAGCCAGAGCTCGCGCCCACCGGACGTAACCTGAATGCGGCTGGAGCGGACTTCGCCGACCTGGCCGATGACGGTGCCCTCCGCGGAGAGAACGGGTTGGCCAGTGCTGGGGAAGGAAAAACTCGACAATTCAATACTCCTTCTCTCGTCTTCATACTACGAGTGCAGCATGCGATGTCTACGGCCTGCGAAGGCCCGGCCGTGTGTCATATTTATGCCGAAATGGGACATGCCAATACGTCCGTGTGGGGCCGTCGTGGTGTCCGAGCGGGGTAAGGGTCAGCGTGCATGCTCACGAAGGAAGGAGCGGATGGCCTGCTTGGTCTCCTCGATCTTCCCGGGTGCCCTGCAGTCCACATCGAGGCAGCGCGCGTTCGGAGCCTCGGCCTCGATGCGTCGCGACACGGGCGTGGGGTGAAACGGGTCGTTCCCCGGAAGGATGAGCAGCGGCACCGGCAGTGATCTGACATCCGATTCCTCAACGCTCACGAACGGCTCGTTGGCGCCCCAGAGCTGGGCGTCGTAATCGCGGATGACCCGTTCGTAGGCATCCACCGAAGTGGCAAGCACCGCCTCGCGGAAGGCCGAGTCAGCGGCGATGCGCGCGGCGAACGGCCCACCAGCATTGTTGGCGACGAAAAGTGGATTCGACATCGCAGCGTCCACGACGGCTCGCATGCCCCCTTGGCGCGCGGTTTCGATGGTTGGGCGGAACATCGCGAAGAACGTCTCCCGGGTGTTGACCCCTTCGGCCAGGCCCACCGGGTCCTGGCCAACGGCCGCCGCTACACGTTCTGGCGCTTCCTTGATGAAGCGCAAAATGAATGCCACGCCAATACAGCCGCCGTACAGCAGGGTGCGCTGCACGCCGAGGGCATCGAGAACCGCACGTTGATCAGCTGCGTGCTTGGACCAGGTTGGTGCTTCGAGTGGGGCCGGTGAGTGCTCGGCGTTCCGCTGGTCCATCGCGATGACGCGAAACTCATCGGCGAATTCCAGCGGGTTCACGGCGCTACGAGACCAGAAGCTCACCTGGCTATTAATGCCGCCCGGTGCGAAGAGCAGGAGCGGGAAGCCCTCGCCATGAACTTCGTAATAGATGCGGGTACCGTCGGGGCGTTCGATCTCAGGCATGTCCGCGAGTCTACGGGAGCGGCGGACTGGCGTCAGCTTCAACCGTGGAGCAGCAGTCAGCTTTCCACGCGCGGAATGGCGGCGAACCCAAGGAATTCGTCTTCCCATTCGAGCACGGCCTGTATGAGTGGGGGCTCGATGGCGAACGGTGAGCCCGAAATTCCGCGCATCTTGAACTCATCTGCGATCAGGATCGCTATCTCTGGGAGGGAAAGGGTGTGGATGCCGAGTTCACGCTCCGTCTGAAGGATGAGTTCGATGAGCTCACCGGCGAGCTGGTAGCCATCCTCTTGAAGCTGTTCCCAAATCCACTCCGCGCACTCGCTAAACAGTGCGCCCTGGAGCTTACCGGTAGCGCTGAAGCCTGCTTCACCTGATTCCATGCGCTTCAGCCTACTGGCGACCACCGTCTAGCGGCTAGCACGGCCCGGTCGGCAGCAGCGGTCCTGACGTGATCCGGGCGACTGTGTCACTTCTTTTTGGTTGGGGTTGCCGGCTTCCTGGCTGGCCTTGATGCAGGCGCCGGGCGCTTGGCCACACGCTTGGGCTTGGGTGCCGGCTCGGGAGGCAGCTCGCCGAGTGCCGGTGCAGCGAGCCCCACACCGGCGCGGATCGCCTTGAGCCGCATGACGTTTTCGACGTCTGGGCCCTGGCCGTCGAGCCCCGGCACTTCGAGAAAGAAGGGGACGTCGCGGAATGCTGGATGGCCCATTACTGCGGCGAAGCCATCCAGGCCGATGTGGCCATCGCCAATGTTTTCGTGCCGGTCCCGCATGCCGCCCAGCGGCATCTTGCTGTCGTTGGCGTGCACTGCGACGAGGCGCTCCAGGCCGATCTCTTTGTCGAACGATTCCATCGCCTCCTGGCATCCCGATCCCGTGCGGAGGTCGTAGTTCATTGCCAGCGCGTGGCAGGTGTCGAGGCAGATGCCGACGCGAGGGTCGTTGTCGAGGCCGCGGATCAGTGCCCCGAGTTCTGCCCAGCTTGCCCCGATGCAATTTCCCTGGCCCGCGTTGTTTTCCATCACGAGCAGCGACTCGCCTGGCGCTGCTTCAAGGACCTCGCGCATGAGCCCGCACACGTTGCGGACAAGCTCGCCGTCCCACCCCTGGCCGAGGTGGCTGCCGGCGTGGAAAATGACGCCGCCCACGCCAAGCTTTTCCGACCACCGCATCGCCTGAGTCAGCGATTCCACCGACCGCCGGAGCAGCGCCTCGTCCTTACTGCCGAAGTTGACCAGATAGACGCCGTGGAAAAACACCGGCATGAGCGCGGCTTGATGCAACGCTCGAAATTCGGTCACCTGTTCGTCGGTGAAGGCTGGCGCCTTCCACTGCTGGGGAGCGGACGGGAAGATCTGCACCGCTTCCGCGCCGATGGCGCGGGCACGGGCGAACACGTTCTGAACGCCGCCAGCGCTGGAAATATGCGCACCGATATGCATGGGCCGCTCCTTCAGGCTTGATGGGACGACAGTATAGCCGCCACGGGCGCCGCCCAAACGTGGATGAGCCCGGGCGGAGATGGCTTCAGCGCCTGGCGTAGCGTCATCACACGCAAGGACTCCTGAACCGTGGCTTGCCGCTAGATGCCGGCCGTTCCTTGCACCGACCGCAACTCTGCGACACTGTTGGCCCATGAGGTTCTGGCTGGCTGTATTGACAGCCGCTGTGATCGCGCTGGTCACGGTGTCGGTCGCGTTCGCCCATGCCGCGCCGAAAACCGTCAATCCAGGCGATGGTGCGGTGCTTTCGAAGCCTCCGGCCTCGGTAGTGATCGAGACCGTCCAGGACATGGCACGCGTGGCTGGTGCGAACGACATCCAGGTGTTCGATGCCTCTGGTAAACAGGTCACGACTGCAGCGGCGGTCATCAACGACGCTGATCGATCAAATATTTCCGTGGCGTTGCCACCCGGCCTCCCCGTTGGAACGTACACCGTGAAATGGAAGACGCTGAGTGCCGACGACGGCGACGCTGCGAATGGCACGCTATCGTTCACGTACGACCCATCAAAGCCATCCTCCCCGGGGACGGTCGACCTGATTACTCCGCTGGCCGGGACCCCGGAGGCTGCGGCATCGGCGACGGCAGCCACCGCAACCACGCCGGCCACCGCGGCCCCTTCGGGCTCCGCGACGGCGACAGCAACCGTGGCGCCGGCGAACTCGTTGGGCAACAGCACGCCGGGCAGCACGCCCTGGGTCCTCGTTGCCGCGGTTGGCGTGGGGATGCTCGCTCTCGGCTCGGGTGGGACGTTCTTGCTGATCAATAAGAAGGAAGCATGAAGCGGCTCGTCCTGTTCTTGCTCGTGGTCGCAGGCATTGCCGCGATCGCACTGCCGGGCGTCGCCGTTGGTCACGCTTCGCTCGTGTCTTCGGACCCGGGTGAGAACGCCTTCCTCAAGGCCTCTCCCCCGAAAATCACGCTGGTTTTCGCCGAGTCCGTCGATCAGAGTTCAACGACGCTAAAGCTGCTCGATGCAAACGGCACGCCCATCTCCATCGGGCCGCTCACGTATTCCGGTGATTCGCTCACGTTGACCGCAACGCTGCCAAACCTGCCGGCGGGAATCTACAACGTGCTCTGGAGCAACGTTTCTCGCACCGACGGCCACGCCATCGCGGGTTCATTCCCATTCACCATCCTCAATCCGGATGGCAGCTTGCCGGCGGGCGTGAACCACGTGCAGGGCATCGGCGCGAATGCCGACCCATCGCCACTCGTCGATGGCGTCGCGGTCCGCGCCCTTTCACTCATGGGCCTGGCAATTGCGGCCGGCGGCGCGATCCTCGTCCTGCTCTGGGGCGAAGCCGGGGTGGCCGTGCGGCGGGGGCTCGAACGGACGGTCTACTCCGGCGCCGCACTGATCGGCATCGCGACGCTACTCAATCTGAAGACCATCACCGCCGTGTACACCAACACATCCGTCTTGCACGTGATCACCCACACCACGAACGGCGGCTATTGGCTCACGCGGATAGGCGCGGTATTGCTCCTCGTGGTGATCTGCACATTTTTGCAGGAAGCACCGAAGCGCACCGCGACGGCGATGCTCGTCGTCCTCGGGGTCTACATGTGGGCGTATTCGTCGACGTCCCACGCGGCGGCCAGCGGCGGCAGCGCATGGGCGCGCGGCATCGACATGTTGCACGGCACGACCGCGATCCTCTGGATTGGCGCGGTCATCGGCGTTGCCGTTTGTGCACGCCTGCTGCAACGGCGCGGCGA
>DATNET010000583.1:0-2964 GCA_035606745.1 Tepidiformaceae bacterium | reverse complement strand
TGACGTTGAGCATCTTCCCGTTGAAGGCGCGTTCAGCAACAGAGCCGCTGGTTTCTGCGGTGGTCAAAAGTGGTACTCCTTTGGGCAGTGCCCTGGGCGTAACCGAGCTTTTGCCGGATGGCGCGAGACGCACGAGGTCGGCGCCAGGGCCCGGCAAGCCCAGTGCACGTTGGATGGTAGTGGCTTGGGGGAATGCTGCAATATGCCGTCTCCGGCATAGCGGTCGTATTTTCAGGGCGTGGCAAGGAGCCGAGCCAGAAAGAGAAGGCCCCCGTCGCGGTGCAACGATGGGGGCCGGTGGGACAAGAGGCGGGGTGAGCGACTCTTAAGCATTTGGGTGACTGGCTGGTTCGAATCTATGATGAAAATGTTAATGGTGTCAAGCGGTTTAGCGGTTCGGCAGTGGGAGCTGGCAAACACCCGTCAGTACGGCGACCGCGAGGCGCAGCCTCGCCGCAGCGCAAGGGAGCCGGCGGCCCGGCTTTCGTCAGCGTTCGGACTCAGCGGAGCACTCCGGTAGTACTGCGCGCGACCGCGGCTTTGGCTGCGTCGCCCCTCAACCGCCGGCTTCCTTGCGCTGCGACGAGGCTGCGGCCTCGCGGTCGCCGTACTGACCGAGCAGTGCCAGAGCCCGGCCGTACGGGTCCCAAACGGTCCGCTTACTGACGTGCGCGGTTCAGACTTAGTTGGCGACTGCTCAGAAGAGGACGAGCAGCGCGCAAAGGAGGAGGGCCGCCGCTGCGCCGCCAAGCTGGGCGATCGACCGCCTCGAGCGCGGCCACCAGTTGTGGGCCCGGAGGACATCCGGCAGCTCCCACACGGCGAAGTACGAGACCGCGCCGTAGATCGTGCCGGCGATCACGTCGGTGACGTAATGCTCACCCATGTAGACGACCGCGAAGTCCATGATGATGGGGTAGAGGAACGTCAGCCATCCCCACTTCGGGTTGACCTTCCACATCACCAGGAAGACGAGGATGGGGAAGGCGGCGTGGAGGCTCGGCATGGCGGCCACGGCGTTCGCATCGAAGCGGTCGTAGACGAAGACGATCGGGTGGGAAACGGTGTGCTGCCAGAGCACGTCGCCGAGGATGGTGGTGACCGGCGGCGTGCGGCCAAGCTGGGATGCGTACCATGGCGGCGCCATCGGATAGAGGAGGTAGGTGAGGAAGCCGGCGTAGGTGAGTAGGAGGTACGAGCCGACGAACTTCCAGTAGAGCTTCTTGCTGCGCATCCAGAACACAAACGCGACCATGAGCGGGACGAGGAAATGCATGGGGTGCATGAACGCCGAGAGGTAGTCGTACCAGTGCAGGTGGTCCGGGTCCCAGAGGTGATTCTGGAGGAACACCGTCGGCAGCGTGCCGCCGAACATCGCTTTGTCCATCGTGATGGGGAAGCCGATGTGGGTGTTCGCGACGAGGCCATCGGCAAAGCCGCGCAAGAATTCGTAGCTCAGAATCAGCAGGACGAATGGGGACCAATCGCGCAGGAACGCCAGGGGCCTTGCGCTGAGAAGCGCGAAGGCGAAGAGGGCGAGGCCTATCTGGTCGGGCGTGGGCCAGTTGCCAGTGATGAGCAGGGCGGCGCCGATAACGACGCAGTAGAGCACCTGGGCGGCGATGACGAGCCGGCCGTGCTCACGTTGCGAATCCTTGTACCGCGACCCAATGCGCCTGGTTCGTCCGACGGCGGTGCTCCACGCAGACGACGATAGCGTCATCAGGCCCCCTTTTTCGGTGGCGGGGCGCCGGGCACTGGCCGCTGGCGCTGACCGTCGTGTTGGACCGACCGCACTGTCGCGCTAGCCTGGCCCGCTCCGCGGTAACTTCACTTCCCGTGTTTACGATCCTAGAGGCGGCTCGGCCCCAGAACGTTGCCGAAGTTTGACACGGATTAGCGGATTACCGTCAGTGTGCCAGAACGGGTGTGGCATCCGCACCTACCGAAAGGGGGTTTCCGGCAAGGCTTTTTTGTGCGCAGGACGGCTTCGCGCCGTTCCTGTTGACGCTCAATCCATCGCCGCGGGGTCATCCAGGGATTCGTTCAGAAGCTGGAAAACGCGTTCCGCGGTGCGCGAGATGTGGCGTGAGAGATGGGAAAGGTCGCCATTACCCTGGCCACGGCTCATCCGGTCTTTCATCGTCCAGAGCGCAACGAGCGTCCAGCGGAGGTCCGCTTCGAGCCTGCCGAGGGCGTGGATCAGGCGAGGCTCGGCGACGGCGATTTCGCGGCCCAGCCCGGCCGCGGCAGACAGGTCGCCCAGTTCAGCTTCCACCGCCCTCATGGTTGCTCGCAGCGCAGCGAACGCTTCGGCGGCCCATTGGGGACCAGTGGACTCTCCGCTCGTGCGCGCGAGGTCGTCGGCGGCGCGTAGCAGGGAAGGCGGCGGGATGCGTTGTCCGAGCTGGTTGTGTGGCATTGCACTCTCCTTTCGTGCCCGCTCCCGCGCGCTCCGTGGCGGCGCGGGAGCGTGTCAGACGGCGACCTCGCCGCGTTCGCCGGTGCGGACGCGCATGACTTCCTCGATATTGGAGATGAAGACCTTGCCATCGCCCACTTCCCCGGTGCGGGCGGAGTCGGCGATCGCCTTCAGTACGGGCTCGACGAGGTGGTCGCCGATGACCATTTCGAGCTTGGCCTTGGGCAGCAGGTCGACGCGGTACGTGTTGCCCTTCCACTGCTGCGTGACGCCTCGCTGAGCGCCGTGGCCAAGCACCTGGGTGATGGTCAGTCCGGTTAGGCCCAGCTCTTCAAGCGCTTGCCGGACTACCGGCACTTTCTCCTGGCGCACGATCGCTTCAACTTTCTTCATCTTCGCTACCTCTTCGTTATCTGGTGTCGAACGTGAGTGGCCCGCCGAGTCGGATTGCCGACCGGCGGGCCACACCCGATGCGGCGGGGCTAGTGGTCGGCGACGATGCTGCTCGGGGACGCGCCGGGCACGAGCGTCGGTGCCGGGAC
>DATNET010000112.1:0-5057 GCA_035606745.1 Tepidiformaceae bacterium | reverse complement strand
GAGCGAGCGCTCAGCATGGTCTCTTTGGCCGCAGCGATCCGCGCCGTCGCGAGTATGCGCTCAGCCGGGCGGTCCCCCGCCGCGCCGTGAAAAATGAGCAGGACCGGACGCTGAAACGCCATGCCCCAAGCGTACGCTCAGGCGCCGCTGGCAACCACGCGCGAGGAAGGTCGTTCTCGTTTTGCAAACTTTAAGCGCGCCGATGCTAGACTCCGCGCACAACGTCGCTACGGAGCTAACCATCGATGGCCTTCAGCCCTCCCTCAACCCTCGAAGCCGCGGTCGCCACAGCCGGCAGGGCGATCGATTCTGCCTCAACCGCCCTGCGTGAACTCAGTCTCGACATCCACAGCCACCCCGAGCTGAATTTTGAAGAACACCATGCCCACGCGGTCCTCACGGACTATCTCGAAGCCGCTGGCTTTAGCGTCGACCGCGGGGCTTTTGAGTTGCCGACGGCATTTCAGGCGGTGGCCGGCACAGGCTCGCCCGTCATCGCGCTCTTTTCCGAATTCGATGCGCTGCCCGGGATAGGCCACGCCTGTGGCCATAACCTCATAGCCATCTCGGGCGTCGCGACAGCGGTGGGCCTGAAGGCTGCACTCGGAGAGGGCAATGGGACCATCGTCCTCCTCGGCAGCCCGGCCGAAGAAGGCGGCGGCGGCAAAGCCTTGATGATCGAGCGCGGCGCGCTGGAAGGCGTCGATGCCGCGCTCATGCTGCATCCCGCCCCGGTCGGCAACGGCCTTCCGCACCTCATCGCCGCCGAGCACCTGGAAGTGCGCTACCACGGCAAAGGCACGCACGCCGGGGCGACACCATGGATGGGCGTGAATGCCCTCGACGCCATGGTGCTCGCCTACACAAACATCTCCGTACTTCGCCAACAGCTGCACACCACCGACCGCATCCATGGCGTCATTACGAGCGGCGGCGAAAAGGCCAACATCATCCCCGATTTCACTGCCGCTCAATGGATAATCCGGGCGCAGGCCGCCGCCGAACTGACCGATCTCAAACGCCGGGTGATGGCCTGCTTCGAAGCGGCCGCAGCCGCAACTGGCTGTACCCTGGAGACTCGTGTCCTGGGCCCAGCGTACGACGACCTGCGCCAGAACGAGGTCATCGGCCGCCGCTACCTCGCAGCCATCGAACGGCTTGGCGCTGCACACGTCTCACACGAGATTGGGATGGATTCCGGCGCCGTCACCGACATGGGCAACGTCAGCTACAACGTGCCTTCGATACACCCCGTTTTTGGCATCCCGGCGACGGATGGAAACCACACACCCGGCTTCACCGCCGCCGCGGCCACGCCCGAAGCTCACGAGGCAACGGTGATGGCCTCCAAAGCGCTGGCGGAAACGGCACTCGAACTGGTATTCGACCCTGCGCTGCTCGCCCGCGCGAAAGCAGAGTTCGAGGCGACCGTCCGGGTCTGACCACTGCTCTGGGCGCCGTCTGACAGCGCGACACGCTGGCCAAAAAAACAATGGGTCATCTGCCTAAGCCCTTTACTACCTATTGCCCTCTTGTGCTATAGTGCGCGCAATCTCCCGGATGGCGCGACGGTACGGCAATTGGCCCGCGTTACGGCAATCCGGTACGACCATCCGGTACCACATGCAGGAGGCAGGCATGGACCCCAACGCAGTCATCAACCGAGTTTTGCGGTTAGCGCGCCTCGATACCACGGTGTTCGACGAAGTCCGGGACGATGTCAACGAGCTCATACCGGCGATTGTCGTCGCGGCGATTTCGGTCCTTCTCGCCGGCTTTGGCGCGTTCCTGTTCTGGCAGATCGTCCCCTCGGTGAGTGCCGACAGTTCGTTCGTCGACGCGTTCATCCTCGGCTCGATCTTCCTGTTTGTGATGTATGGCGTGGCCGTGGCCGTGGCCTACGTCGTGATGGCGCAAGTCTACAAAGTCCAGGCGGACTTTCAGGCGATGATCCGCACCTGCGGTTATGCGGCACTGCCACTTGCACTCTCGCTGCTCATGTTCATCCCGATCATTTATCCGGTCTTCGCCCTGGTGCCGCTGGCGCTGCTCTTTGTGATGATGATTTATGCCGTGCAATCGGCCACCGGCGCCGATTCCAATCAGGTCGTCATTTCGGTGCTCGCCGGATTCACGATCATGGTCCTCGTGTGCGGGGCCATCGCCGTCTCAACGTCGCTCGGTAAGGCACCGATGGGCGCCGGTGTATTCGGCCTCCTCCTGCGGCTGACCAGCTAAGCGCGACCGACGCTGCATCCAAAGCCGGGGCTCGGACATCTCGTCTCCGCCCCGGCTTTCGTGCGCCCGGATACCATTCCGGGTCGGAGCCCGACGATGCCACTACCGGCTGCCGCGGGCGGCAGTGTAGCCTGAACAACGCCCATGACTGACGCTGCCCTTCGCGACGCGCGGCGCAATATCCGCCTCTACTACCTGTACAACTTCCTCATGGATTTCGGTCTCTGGACCGGCATCTGGATCAAGTACCTGATCGAGGACCGCGGCTTCCAACTGAAGTACATCCTCCTGATGGACCTCCCCTTCTGGCTGCTCGTCGCCATCCTCCAGGCGCCCACCGGCGCCCTCGCCGACCACATCGGCCGAAAACGCGTGCTCGCCCTCTCCGGGGCGTTGTTCTGCTTCACCGTCCTGGGCTTTGGCTTCACGACCAGTTACGTCCTGCTCTTTTTCGATTACGTCCTCTGGGCGTTCGCGCAGTCCTCGCGCAGCGGAGCAGACCAGGCGCTCGTCTACGATTCGCTTAAAGCCGCCGGCCGGGAGGGAGATTTCCAGCGCGTCACAGGGCGTGGGTTCTCCGCCACGATGGCCGCGGGCCTCATCAGCATCATCAGCGGCGCCGCGCTGGCGAGTGTCATCGGCATGGCCGCCGTCGTGCAGTGGAGTGCGCTCGTGCCCGTGTTTGGTGTGGTCGCAGCGCTCGCCATGCACGAGCCCGGCATAGCGCACGAACCACAGCCCTACCTCGCCAACCTGAAGGATGGGATGTCATTCGCCTGGCAGCACCCGGAAGTGCGCTACACCCTGCTGATCGGCTCGGTGCTCCTCGCCGGCACCTTCGGGCCTGTCGTGTTGGTCCAGCCATTCCTGATCAAACACGACGTAGCCACAGGACTCTTCGGAGTCTTCCAGGCGCCGTTGCGGCTCGTTGCAATCGGCGGCGCGATGGTAGCGTTCCGCGTGGGCGCGCGCGTGGGCATCGGCCGCATCCTGCTGCTCGCATGCGCCACGATCGTGCTGCTCTACCTCGGTCTTGCCGGGATCAAGCTCGAAGTCGCATTTGTCTTCTTCGGCTTTGCCGCGCTCATTCAGGGGCTTACCCGGCCGATCATCGACGGCTATCTCAACGACCGCATTTCCAGCCGTCGACGGGCAACGGTGCTGAGCGTCATGCAGCTTCTCTTCGCGCTCCAGGTCGCCTTCTTCGAACCAGCACTTGGATTCTTCACCGACGACATTTCGCTGGCGGCGGCGTTCCTCTTCTCCGCCGGCTACTTCCTGGTGCTCATGCCCCCGCTGCTCTTCCTCTGGCGCCGCGCGCAGGGCCGGGCCGGCCCAATCGCCGACGACATTCTCCTCGAGCCAGCCGCCGGCTGAGCGGGGCGGAAAGACGAAAGACGAAAGACGAAAGGAACGCGCAACTACTCGGAACTCGGAACTCGGACCTCGGAACTAAAATTCACCATATGCCGTGCGAGCGGGCCCAGCTTCTCAAAGATGATGCGTTCAGCCTCGGGTGGCACGCCGTTGGTCTGCATGGCGTGCCGCATGTGGCGCAGCCAACGCCCCGCCGCCCGTTCGTCGATGGCGAACGGGAAGTGCCGCATCCTCAGCCGCGGATGGCCGTACAGCGCTGAATAGCGCGGCTCGCCGCCGAGCCACTGCTCGAAGTACAGCTTCAGCTTCTCTTTCCCCGGTTCGAGGTCATCGGGATAGATCGCCCGCAACGGCGCGTCCGATGCGACGAGACCGTAAAACGCCTCGACGATCGCCTCCACGCCGGGGCGGCCGCCCGCGAGGTCGAGGAGGGGCAATGCGTCAACGTTGTCACTCAAGAGGCAGTCTGTTCCTTCCGACTTCAACGTTCCCAGGCGTGGCCGAACCGCCGGCCGGGGCGGTGTGCTCCGAGCGCATCGCTGAGTCATTATCGCTCCGCTTAGTCTCTTGAAAATGGCCTCCCAACGCCGCATCGCCCGCTGAGTTGGCTCGGACGCCTGCCGACCGCCCGAGCACCCAAGTCCGTGCCGCACGCAGACGCACTTGCCTTTAAGTAAGCGGGGCGGCCGGGGCTTTCCTCAACCGCCCGATGGAGTGGATGGCGCCGGACCGGGCCGCGTGCTGCTGACGCGTGCGTCCATGGCTTTGGCCACGTCGCCCCTCAACCGCCGGCTTCCTCCGGCTGCGGCCTCGCGGTCGCCGTACTGACTACCGGTCAATATCCGGCTGCGGCGCTCGGGCCTGCTCTGAAAATCGGCCCCCGCGACGTCGAAGTGGGTCGATACGTGCTCCCCTTCTCCCGCATGGTCGGGAGAAGGGGCTGGGGGATGAGGGCCGATGCCCGGCTATCAGCGCCTCGGGCCTCGGAACTCGGGCCTCGGAACTCGCCTAATTCACATTCCTGGACGCGCCCTCCCAGAACGGCTTCCGGATCTCCGTCTTCAGGATCTTGCCCGGGCCGCTTTTCGGCAACGGCTCGCTTTGAATGACCACCCGTTTTGGACACTTGTACCCCGCAATCAGCGTCTTGCAATGGGTAATTAGCTCCTGCTCGGTCAGTTCGGCGCCGTCGCGAAGCACAACTGCAGCGAGCACCGCCTCCCCCCACTGCTCATCGGGGATGCCAACGACCGCCGCCTCCAGCACCGCCGGATGCTCGTAAATCGCATTCTCGACTTCAGTCGTGTAGACGTTCTCGCCGCCCGAGATGATCATATCCTTTGCCCGGTCAACGACGTAGATAAAGTTCTCCTCGTCGATGGTCGCGATATCGCCCGTGTGCATGTAGCCACCGCGAAGCGCCTCGGCCGTCTCCTCCGGGC
>DATNET010000089.1:0-6053 GCA_035606745.1 Tepidiformaceae bacterium | reverse complement strand
TATGGCGGGCGGCAAGGGCAGAGCAGGCGTGACTCAATGGCGGCCCGCCTACTGGTTTGGGGCAGCGGCTGCTGGCATCGCCGTCCTTGTTCTCGGCGGGTTGGCCGGATTCCTTATCGGGCATGGTGGAGGCGGCACTTCGAGCGCCGATGCGGTGTTGAGGGCGAACAATCTGCGCCAGGCGGCACTCGTCCAGGCGGTCGCCAATGGCACCGTCGCGCGGATCACGGTCACGCAGGGCGGCGCCACGGCGACGCTGCTGCGCGCGCCAGGGTCATCGGACGCCTTTGCCTGGCTGGAAGGCCTGCCCGCGCTTCCGGCGGGGAAAGCGTACGAGGCCTGGGTCACGCCAGATGGGAAGCAGTTCGAGCCAAGCACAGTCTTTTCCAACGGCCAGGGCGTGTGGCTTGTCGCCAGCCGCGATTTCGGCACCTATGAGGCCGTTGCACTGACCATTGAGGACAAAGGCGGCGCCCGCCAGCCTACACAGGCGCCGTTCCTGGAAGTGAAGCTCAATGGGACGGCGAGCGGCGGCATCGGGCCCACCGGTAAAACGGCTGACGGTTAGCCGCGGCTCTGCTACGATCGATGTCCGTGGTGGGCGTAGCGTAGCGGTTAACGCGTCAGGTTGTGGCCCTGAAGATCGAGGGTTCGATCCCCTCCGCTCACCCCAATCCACACATTACCGCAGGACTGGTCTGCGGCCGGTCTGAGATAGCCGGTCGAGGACGCCAGTCCCGCTGTTGAGAGTTAGCCCAGGGGCGGTGGCTCGGGCGGCTCCTCTTCCGTGATCGGTGCCGTTGTACCTTGCAGCGCGGCGATGAGGTCGGCGGCATCCTGCGATGTGATGCGGCCCTGCTCAAGCATCTGCAGGATCCGCAGCTCATCTGCTTCGTGGCGACGGCGGCCCGCGCCAGCGCTGGTCCGTCCCGGCCGTTGCGGCTTCGCCGTGAATGCGGGCGGCGCCGCCGTTGCAGTGGACGCGTCGCGTACTTTCACGACGGTCTCACCGATGCCGCTGTCGATTTTCAGGCGTGAGGCGGCGGTTTCTGGTGCGCCGCCGAACTCGTTTCGAGCCTTGCCGATGCCACTACTGGCATCCACATGAATTTCAGCGCCTTTCGGCAGTCGTACTTCGACCCGACCCATCCCAACGTTCGCGCGGTATTCGCCTGGCACGACCTCGGCGATGTCCATCATCAGGTCGCCGGTGCCGGTGTCGCAGCGCGCGAGTCCGCGATGCACGTTGAGCGTTATCTTGCCGGCGCCCATGTCTGCTTCCAGCTGGCCAGTGGTGGAGTATGTCGTGAGCTTCCCCGCTGAGACGCTCAGCTTCATCTTCGGACAATCGAGGTCGCGCACCTCGAGTTCTCCATATCCGAGCGAAACGCGGATGTCGGAAGGCCCAGGCAGCAGGCGCACGATCGTCACAGGCCCTTGCTTGCGGCGGAAAATCCAGCCTTTGGCCATCTTCAATTCGATGCGAAGGCAGTCGCCCTCGCGCCGCACATCGAGTTGCGGGGCCGCCTTTCCCATGGATGTCACGCCCGGCGTTTCGCCCTCGCCGCAGTAACGCACGGTCACCACGCCGGCCGTCTGATCGACGACGACCGTGTTTATGCCGTCAAGCGAAAACGATTGAGCAGACTGCTCGCTTTCGCTAAATGACGTTTTCGTGCGCCCTGGGCCGGCACTCCAACCGGCGCCGTGCGGGCCGTGGGCGCCGTGTCCAAATTGGTCGGCGGCGCGTCGCGCTTCGTCGCGCATCGCGCGCGCCAATTCGCGTTCCTGTTGAGCAGCGGAGCGGGATTCCTCCCGAAGGCGCTGCTCGAGTGTGCGCGCTTCGTGGCGAAGGCGGTCGGCCTCTTCGCGCGCACGGCGGGCTTCTTCGCGGGCGCGGGTCAGTTCGTCATCGTGCTCAGGCATCGCGATTCCCCAACGAGCGCAGCTGTTCCGCGGCTTCCGAAGCACTCAGGCGGCCGGCGGAAAGTTCGTCCAGGACGTGTTGTCGCCGTTCGGCGTCGCGCGGGTCCTCCCCTGCTTCGAAGCCCAGCGACACCAGCACGTCGTTGAGTTTGCCCACGACGGTCGGGTAGGAAATGCCCAGGTCTTCTTCGACATCCTTGATCTTGCCGCGGTTGCGCAGGAAGACCTCGACGAATCCGAGCTGTTCGCGGCTGAGCCGGGCGAGGGGGCCAGCATCGAAGCGCCCTTCGACGGACACGCCGCAGTTGGGGCATTCGAGGCGACGGATCTCCATCGCGGTATCGCAGCTCGGGCACGCGCCGACAAAACGGGCCATGGTGACCTCTTTATTGAATGGTGGCATGGGGCTGTTGGCCAGCATATTCGTTTGGGCCACTGGCCCATCGTTCGATGGCGCCAGACCCTCGGCGCAGGCCCGCGGCCGCCCCGCCGATCATACGCACGATGAGGGAACCCGTCCCGCTGTGGTAGCGGGCGGCGGAGCCGAGGCGTGCCTGGATGAACTCCTCCTGGGAGAGCTCTGCCATGAAATAGTACGAGTGCATCGTCTTCTCCGGGCCGCGGATTGAGATTTTTGGCGGCCACAGATGAATAGTGGCTCACCAGATCCATAAAGTCAATACATTGTTTGAAAAAATTCAGAAGTTCCTTGATTTTCCGTTGGTGGTGGCTCGGAACGACCGCGTTTGGCACGCTCGCGCGTGGCCTCCAGGCCGCCGGTGGCCAGAACGGCTAGAATCACCGCCATCGCAAAGGTTCGGAGGCCGTTTGTCATGACACAGGCGGGACAGGTCGGTATCCAGCAGGGCATCGTCTTCGGCACCGGCGGAGGCCGTGATCTCCTCTGCGACATCTACACGCCGCCCGGCGCGGCCAACGCCCCTGCGGTCCTCCTCCTTTATGGCGGCGGCTGGCGGATGGGTGAGCGCTCGCGCATGCGCGACCACGGCATCGCCCTCGCCCGGCGCGGCTTCGTCGCCGTCGCCAGCGACTACCGGCTCACGCCGGAATCTCCCTGGCCGGCCCAAATTCACGATGTCAAAGCTGCCATCCGCTGGATGCGTGCCTCTGCATCGGAGCTGCGGCTCGACCCGGCGCGCATCGCCCTCGAGGGCCATTCGGCCGGGGCGCACCTCGCGCTCCTCGCGGCGGGCACGAACGGGCTTGCCGCGTTTGAAGGCGATGGCGGTACCGCGGGAGTCGCGACCGATGTCGCGGCGGTGGTCGCAGTCTACCCGCCGGTACGCTTTCACATGGGCACCGAGCGCGTAAGCGGCAGCACGCCAGCCAACGCCCTGATGGGCGAACGCGCCACCAGCGAGGCTGCGCGTGCGGCTGGGCCAATCGAATACGTTTCGCCGAGCTTCCCGCCCACGCTCCTGCTCCATGGGAGCGCCGATAAGGTCGTGCCGCCGACAGCCACACTCCGCATGTACGACGCTCTGAGCCGGGCGGGCGCTCCAGTCGAGATGAAGATGTACGCCAACCTCCCGCACGGCTTCGCACGCCTACCATCGATGCTGGGCCTGGTGCAGGACGAGATCGCGAACTTCCTCGAGCGCCATATCGTCGATCCGGGGCGCATTCAGCGTGAAGTGGATCAGTTGATGGAGGAGATGGCCGCCACTCGGGCCGCGGCTGCGCGCTGAACGCGACACGAACGTCAGTCGCCCAGTGCAGCCACAACCGTCAGTGCCACCTCGCCATCGCTGAGTCCCAACGCAGGGAGTTCTCGCACGCTCACCACCTCGCGAGCCGGGCCCAGGAACGTGACCGCTACGAAATCGGGTGAGGTGTGAGCTTCGGCACCGCGGATCATCGCATCGAGCCGGCCCAACCTCGTGCGCGCTTCCGCCAGGAAGCCGGCCATCTGCGCCTCATCGCTCGCATCGATCACTGCGGAGAACTGCTCGCGGCCGATCGCCCACACCTCGTTGGCGATCGAAGCGGTCGCGAATTCTTGCTCCTGCACCGGCCGCTCAGTCGCAATGGCGATATTGGCGCCGGCCCCCGCCAGAGCGACGGCGATGGCCCGGTCGCGTTCACTGCCGGTACCGATGAGTGCCACCACACGCCCCGCCAGCGCTTCGCTCATCGGGTAAACAACGTGGCAGCGGTCGAAATGATGAGGCCCGCAGCGACGAGCAGGCCGAGGGCGACCATGATGGCCTGCCAGTTGAACGACTTCAGCCGCCCCGAGTAGTACTTTTGCTCCCACGTGCCATCCATGAGGTCTGCATCGCGCTCATCCGGCCCGAGGTCGAGGTCGTCCCACGCCTCCGGAGCGCCCAACGCAATCGGCCCGTCGTCGTCGGCTTCAACGTCCTCTTCGAATCCCTGCATCGAACGATCTTAGTTGACCCAGCGCGAGTCGTCGTCTGGTTCATGTTTACGTTCGAAGAGGTCCCATTCGATGCCGCGTGGGAGGTGAATATCGCTGAAGCCGAGCGAGGCTTCGGAAAGCAAGAACGCAGGGACGCACAGCCACGTCCAGCCGGCGCCAGCCGCGAAAATGACGACCCCCGCGGCGACCCACCACGCTATCGCGATGGCGCCCCGCGTGACGTTGCCATGGCTGTTCGCCAGTCCGCCCGCGGTGAGGAACGCAAAGACGCACGCCCACGTAACATCCGCGCCGTTGTGCGCGACCAGTACACCGAGCACCAGCCACGGCGCCGCAATGCCGAGCCCAAGCACGACCGCATCGCGCCGCATACCGCTGTAGACGATCGCCCCCGTGGAGAGGAAAGCGAAGATGCAGGCCCAGGCAGCATCCTGCTCGAAGCCGACCGCGATCGCCAGGCCGGCCCATATTCCGGCGATTGCTACTACGCGCGCGATGCCAAGACGCCGCCAGGCCGACACACCAATGGCGCCCGTGCTCACGAACGCAAAAATGATGATCCACCATGCCCCCGGCGATATCGCGACGGCGATAATCGTCGCTATCCAGATGGCGAGGATGGAGAGAAGCGAGGTCGCTTTGATCACGTGAGGCGACCGTTCCCGTCCCGCGTTTCGGGGCCATTCACCCGCGCGCGGCCATCGCCGAACTTTCCATCGCGCCACGCCAGGGCTGCCTTGAGACCCTGCTCACCGGCAATCCGTCCAAACTCGCGGACGCTCGGGGCGAGGTGGGCGCGGGCGTCGTTTTCGGTGGCGAGACGCTGCATGGTGCGTGCACCCATGAGTTCGAGCCCAAGGTTGACGATTCGCTTGTTCGCGCTCAGAAGCTCGGTGTCGATCATCGCCATGCGGTCCACGAGGCCTTCGACTTCGGCAGTGAGTTGCGCCGCAGGCACGGCTTTGAGCACGAGCCCAATTTGCGCTGCCTCTGCGCCGGTGATCGTGTCGCCCGTGAGGAAGAGACGCTTCGCCCACTGCGGGCCACAGTTGTACAACCACATGTTGTTCGGCAGCGCACCCATCGCCCGCGCGGGCGGGAATCCGATGGTCGCGTCTTCGGCTGCGATGATGATGTCGCAGAGGAGCGCGATGTCCGTGCCGCCCGCAAGGCAGTAGCCGTGCACCTGGGCCACCACCGGCTTGTGCATGTCGAAGATCACCATGCGCAGGCGCTGCGACTGTTCCATGTGCCAGGCATCGTCGTCGAACGAGCGCCCGCCCCGATAGACGGCCGTGTAGCTGTCGCTCGTGCCATCTGTGGGTGGGCGGCGGCTGGCGAGCGGCGTGAGGTCGTAGCCGGCGCTGAAGGCCCGCCCATTGCCGCGAACGATGACTGCGTGGACGGCGACGTCGTTGTCAGCCTCCCATAGCGCCGCGTTCAGTTCTTCCTGCAGCTGGTTCGACAGCGCATTGAGCTTTTCGGGGCGGTTGAGCGTGATGCGGGCACGCCCGTTCTCAACTTCGTAGACGATCGTTTCGGGCGTGTTCACAGCGCAATACCTCCAGCTCTGCCCGCATTCTACGCGAGGGCGGGCCCATCGGTGCGTTGGCGGGCGCTGCCCGCGATCGTGCGCTGTGGGAGGAGATGCCCTAGAGTTCGGCTTGCCACGCGGCCCCCACAACCATTTGTGCTGCGTTGCCCCTGCAAAAGCCAATGCCAA
>DATNET010000088.1:0-3980 GCA_035606745.1 Tepidiformaceae bacterium | reverse complement strand
GGCCGGTAGGGGCCTGTCACCGAGCCTGGCTGGCCGGGTTCGCCGTCACCTGCACATACAAGAGATCGCCGTCCGTCGGCTCGTCCGCGATAACGCCGTCGCTCGTGAACAACGCCACAACTGTCTCCGCATCGGCCAGCGCAAGCACGCCCATGCGTGACCAGGCCGGCACCTTCGCGTTACTCAGGACTTCGGACGCAAGGCGTACGAGCCTGCGGTAGCGCATCCGGTCGCCGCGATTCAACGCTCGCACTCGCAGCGCGCCGCGTAGCGACCCACTCGACACAGCTGCAGTCAGTCCACCCGGTGCTTCGCGGGGCCGGTCCGTCGCCACAAGGACGCGCCAGGGGCCAGCAACCGTCACGCCCGGGACCTCCAGGACCCGCGGACCGAACGGTTCCGAGGGCGAAAGCGCCGGTCCGACCCGGACTTTGCCGCTCGATGCCTCCACCACCACATCGCCGAACATGACCTGCCCGGAGCCTCTTCCGAGCACCGTCGCAAGGTTTCTCACGCGCGTTCGATTGACCTCTGGCTCAAGATGGAAAAACGCCGCCTCGCGCTCGATGACCAGTGTCCGCGCCTCATTGCGAAGCGCCTCCACAGGAGCCAGCGCGAAAATCGTTCCGATCGGCGTCCGCTCAAGCGGCTGCACCTGCATCGCCTCACGCTCCACGATATCGAAGACCTCGCGTGCGTTGCTGGCCAGTCGCTCAAGGGCTTCCCGGACCGCCGGGTTGACGGCTCGCAGGGCAGCCATGGTTTCGTTGCGAAGCCGATTTCGTGTCATCGCGACGTCCTGGTTGCTCGGGTCGATGAGTGGTTCGATGCCAGCCTCACCGCAAATCAGCTCGGTCTCCTGCCGGGTCAGGCAAAGCGCCGGGCGGACGAGTCGCTGCGCGCTCGACCCCGGCACGTCTGACACTGGCAGCATCCCGCGAACGCCCCGCACACCCGTGCCCCGCAGGATGCGCATCAGCACCGTCTCCGCCTGGTCATCGGCCGTGTGACCTGTCGCGATGCAGTCGGCGCGCTCCTTCTCTGCGATGAACCCCAGGAACTGATACCGCATTCGGCGCGCAGTCTCCTCGATGCCGGCCCTTTGTTGCCGCGCCGCGGTACGAACGTCTCCTTCGCCCGTGGAACACGACACCCCCAACTGCCTACAGAGATCGCGAACCTGTTCGATCTGTCCCGACGATCCCGGCCGCAGTTGATGATCGAAATGCGCGGCGACCACTTCGAATCCGAAGCGCTCACGCAGCTGAAGCAGGACGAGCAGTGTGGCGACCGAATCAGCCCCACCAGAGACCGCTACAAGCACTCGCGCAACCCGGCGGAACATGCGTTCTTTAGTCGCGAACACAGCAACACGCTGGGAACAGCGATCTAGAACAGGTGTGCTACTGCGGGAAGAGCCGCTGCCACCAATCACCCGCTGGTTCGGCCTCTTGCTTGACCGGTGGACTGATGACGGCAAATGGGATCTCTCCATCGCGGGTATACCCGAGCTGTCGCCGGGCTTCTTGCTCCACATACGCGTCGGACGCCACGTACTGCTTTACGGCCTGAAGGTAGACCTCTTTCTGCGCGAGGTCATCCTTTTGCTGGAGTGCCTGGGCGCTCTCCGTCCGCAGCTGTCGATTGTGGAGTTCACCCACGACAGCGGTGTATACGAAATAGCCTGCAAGTATCGTGCAGCCAAGAAACAGAAGACGCGCCCGGCTCTGTAGTAACACTCCCATGGTTCAGGTTCAAAAGCTACGCTGCCCGGGATCAAGGTTCAAGCCGAACAGATGGCAGCAGTCGTTCATTGCTCTCACGGAAACCCTCCCTTCACGCAGGGAAAGGGTCGTGAGCGATGCAAGATCAACCGTCAACGCTCGAAACCTCGCAAGTTCCAGCCCCAAAAGACCGCACAGAAGTACCTTCAAAGTAAAGTTGTGCGAGACCACAGCTACCGCCGTGTCCTCGGCGCTACGCAGCTCAGCCATCAGAGGGCGGAGCCGTACCGCGACATCTTCGAGGCTCTCCCCTCCGCCCGGCATGCGCGCCGAGGCACAGTCCACGCCCGACCACCGATCCATGAACTCGGGATACGCGGCGCGTAGCTCGGGCAACGCCATACCGTCCGTCGCACCGACATCCATCTCGATCAGCTCATCGCGTGGCTCGACAATACCGGGCCGCTCGCCCGCAATCGCGAGCGCCGTCTGCCGGGCACGGGCCAGCGGACTGCAAAGCACGCGGTCAATCGGGCTCGCCGCCAGCCGCCTGCCCACCGCCGCCGCTTGCGATTCGCCGAACGGCGTAAGCCGGACATCCGTCCGCCCAAGCCCGCGACCGTCGCGGTTGTATGCCGTCTCGGCGTGGCGCACGAGGTAAACGATCATGCGTCTCGCTCGGGAGCGGAGAGCGGCGCCCAGAGCCGTTGAATAAAAGGCGTAAAACCGAGCGAGACGAGGAACGCGCGCGCCCCGGGGTCGGCCACCAGTACTGGCATCTCGAAGTGCGAGACTCCGTCAGCATCTCGCGCCCATGCGGCGATCTCCTCGAACAGCCGTCGCCCAAGGCCGCCCCGGCGATATGCTGCGTCGACGTAGAGGTGCCCGACAGTAGCGTGGCGCTCCGGCAACCGGTCGGGCTGGTTCTCTTCGATGCGGCCGCTGATGAAACCGACCACTCTGTCCTCGACGATCGCGATGAAGTCCGCAGATTCCTGGCGGCCGACCCGCTCGCGAAAGCCCGCGAGGAATTCCTGTTGCGATACCGGAGCCGGAATGATGCGCCGGTCGGTATTCGCGTAATGGAGCCGCAGCGCCTGCCAGGCCTCGTAAAACGCAGGACCGTCCCCCAAATTCGCCGGCCGGACCGTGACCGCTGCGGCCGCCTCCATCCTGCTCATCCGACGTACTGGCCCTTTCGCCGCCACGCATCCCGCGCAGGTGAGGGCTCATCGATGACGAGGCCCACGCGTGAATAGACTCCGGCGGTCGCTCGAGGAAATATCGCCGCTACCACCTGTTCGGGCCGCGCGGTCATCTCCTGGTCCGCCTGCAGCCGCATGTCGAGTCGCACCGCACCGTCGGCCGCAGCCGCCGAAAGCGACGCCACGGCACTCCGAAGGTTGTACGTCTTCGCCTTGTCCTTCCGCTCTTCCGTCCACGGAAACTCACTCCGCCCGAGGAATGAACCGATCGCGGCATCGGCCTCGGGAAGGCCGATGCCGGTTACGTCGACGCGATAGTCTGCCCAAAGGAGCGCGGCCTGCGGCGGCGGCACCGTCAGCGCAACTTCAGCGATATCAACTACCGCGAGGTCGTCGCTCGATTCGGGCTTGAGGCGCGCCCGAAAGTCGTCAACGTCCACGCGTTCATCGAGGGTCACATCCATGACTTCGCACTCGCCTATGAACCCAAGTGCCAACGGGGACGCGAACGCTATCTTCGGATGAGGCGTAAAGCCCTGGGAATAGGCCAGTGGCAGACCGGTGCGCCGGATCGCCCGTTCCCAGGCGCGTAAGACGTCCAGGTGCGAAATGTAGCGCACCCGTTCTCCCTTACGAAACCAAACGCGAAACCGTTGTGCGCTCATCGTCTCCGGATGGTACCACGAAGGCCCGGCTCCGCTGCCGGCTCACAATCGTCCGCTGCCAGTTAAGGCCTCAGCAGCCGAAAGTGGGTCCAGCTCCCTTGCCGCGACACGCGCCACAAGCGCCTCGAGCTCCGGTTCCGGCATCGAATGACGGATACGCTCCAAGAGCATCTGCCGCGCAATGCCGAGCACCTGATGGCGCGCCTCGGCCTGCCGCACCTTACCCATTTCGCCCGACTGTTCGAGGTATTCACGGTGCTCCTCGATCGCTTCGGCGAGCTGTTCAAGACCCTCGCCCTTGGTCGCCGTAGTCTTCACTATCGGTGGGCGCCGCTGCCCGTGAGGCGCAAGCGACAGCAGTGCGCGCAACTGGCTGACGAGGATGT
>DATNET010000077.1:0-2910 GCA_035606745.1 Tepidiformaceae bacterium | reverse complement strand
GTCTGGCCGCGCCGGGATGCCAACCGGATACTCGCTCACGAGGCAGCCGTTTTCGAGGATGCGGTCGGCGAGACCGGCGTTTTCGCGGGGATAGACCTGGTCAATTCCACCGGCGAGCACGGCGACTGTCGCGCCACCGTTTTCGAGGGCGACGCGGTGGGCGATGGCATCGACTCCTCGCGCCAGCCCGCTAATGATGGCGACTCCAGCCTGCGCCAACGCTTCGCAGAAGTGCTCGCATGCTTGCCGCCCATAGGGCGTGACGTGGCGCGTACCCACGACCGCTACGGCCTGGTCGAACTGGGGGCCGAGCTTGCCACGCACAAAGAGCACCGGAGGGCTCTGGGGAATGTCGCGAAGAGAGGACGGGAAGTCTGCATCGAGCCACGTAGACACGCGGACGCCGTGTTCGGTAAGTGCCGACAGTTCCGCTTCGGGGTCGAAGCGTGCACGGGCTTTTGCAACACCCCGCACGTACTGGGCGTCGAGCCCGGCGGCTGCGATGGCCTCCAGCGGCGCTTTCCAGGCCTCACCGATGCTGGAAAATCGCGCGAGGAGCAGGGAAAAGTTCGTGCTGCCGAGCCCGGCCCGGCGCAGGGCGAGCCAGTACGCAAGTTCGCGGTCGTCTTCCATCAAGTGGCGACTATACAGGACAGGGGCGAGCGCTCGAACCGCGTTCGGCGCCTCGGCGAACGCTACCGCGCGACCGCTTCCTCGGCTGCGACATCTCCCTGGCGTGCAATCCGCAGGCGCCGGACGCGGCGGCCCGACATGCTCAGGACGCGCATGGTGAGGCCGTCGGCCGTCACCTCGTCCCCAACGACGGGGAGCCGCCCCAGCTCGTGGATGAGGAACCCGCCGACCGTATCAAAGTCATCCGAATCAACTTCGAAACCAAAGAGTTCCTTGAGGATGTCGGTGTCCATGCCGGCATCCAGCACGACCTCATCGGGTGAGATCACCTCCATCGCGGGGCGGGCAACATCGTATTCGTCCTCAATTTCGCCGACGATCTCCTCAAGAAGGTCTTCAATCGTTACGAGTCCGGCTGTGCCGCCGTACTCGTCGACCACGATTGCCATGTGTGAGTGGGTCGTCTGCATTTCGGTCAGGAGCTCGTCCAGACGCTTGGATTCGGGGATGAACGCCGGCTCGCGCACGAGGTCGGCCAGGGACGGACGCGCCTCGCCGTTACTCATCGCGCGCAGCACATCCTTGGCGTAAATGATTCCGATGATGTCGTCGATGTTCTCGCGGTAAACCGGGACGCGGCTGAAGCCACGTTCATTCACAATTGCGGCAACCTCGCTGATGCCGTCTTCGACATCAACTGCCGACATATCGATGCGGGGCACCATGATTTCCCGCGCGGTCTTGTCTTCTAGCGCGATGATGCCCCGGATCATGCGCCGTTCCTGCTCTTCCACGCCGCCCGCTGCTTCTTCGCGCTCGACCAGGGAGAGGATGTCTGAGTCGAAGTCGGGGGTCACCGCGCGCACCCACCGGGCGACCACCCTGGCTGGGAGGCCGAGGATCAACGCCGGGATGGCAAACACGATGTTCGTCGTCCGGACGAGGCCGCTGAGCTTGAGTGCGGCGTATTCAGGTTGGCGCGCCACGATGAGGCCGACCGTCATTTGCAGAAACGCCGTGAGCACTCCGCCTGCACAGCCGAGGCCGACCGCGCCGACGAATGGCGCGTATTCTTTCGCACCGACGTAGGCAAAGACCGCCACCACGATTGTGCTCGTGGTCACCCGCGCCGCTGTGAGCGGGCCAACGAACTGCCGCGGGTTTTCGACGTCCCCCGCAATTCGCTTTGCCCGCACATCGTCCCGTGAGGCGAGCGCGCGGATGCGCACATCGCTGGCCTGTTCCAACGCCGCCTCGGCCGCCGCCACCATGGCCAATAGGATGGCGGCGACGACGATAACGACGATCGCGGTGACTAACGGCACGTCCATGGTTAGTGGCCCGGCCGTTTCACGTGCGGCAACGCTCGGGCGGGCACGCCCGCAACTCTGCCGCCGGCTCGCACATCTTTGGTCACCACGGAGCCTGCGCCAGTGAGGGCGCCATCGCCGAGGCTAACCGGGGCCACGAGCATCGTGTCGCAACCAATAAAGACCTTGCGGCCGATGGTTGTGCGGTACTTGTTGACGCCGTCGTAGTTGCAAGTGATCACACCCGCCGCGATGTTCGTTTCGTCGCCAACATCGGCATCCCCGATGTAGCTGAAGTGATGCATCTTCACGCGGTTGCCGATGATCGAATTCTTGATTTCGGCGTAGTTGCCAATCTCGCAGTCATCGCCAATGACGGCGTTCGACCGAAGGTGAGCGAACGGCCCCATGCGGACACGCTCCCCGATTTGCGAGTCTTCGACCACGGAGCTACGGATCGTGCTGTCCCGCCCGACCCGGGCATTGGTGAGGGCCGTGGCGGGGCCGACGACGCAGCCTGTGGCGATTCGGGTTTCGCCGCGGAGGGCGCAGCCTGGCAGGATCGTCACGTCAGATTCGATGCGGACGTTGGCGTCGATATACGTGGTGGCCGGGTCGGCGATAGTCACGCCGGCGAGCATGTGCTGCTCGAGAATGTGGGCCCGCATGATCTGCTCGGCTTCAGCAAGCTTGACGCGGTCATCGACGCCGAGCGCCTCGGAAGGGTCGGCGTCGATGGTCACCGGCGGCGTCCAGGTGGAGACGGCGATGTGCACCATGTCGGTGAGGTAGTACTCACCTTTCGCGCTTTTCGGCACCCGGACGATCCCTGCCCATAGCCGGGCCGCATCGAAGACGTACTGGCCGGCGTTTACCTCGGCGGGGCCACCCGGGCCTTCGTAATCAGCGGCCTCGACAATTCGCTCAACCAGCCCGTCGCCATCCCTCACTACGCGGCCCAACCGGC
>DATNET010000074.1:0-9963 GCA_035606745.1 Tepidiformaceae bacterium | reverse complement strand
ATGAGCGGCTTGTCCATCTGCCGCAGCCAGCGGTTGCCGCGCGCGTTCGTCGAGCCGTACTGGGCTTTCTGTTCCGAAGACGCGCGGTGCTGGTCGAACTCACTGATGTCGGCGCCGGAGATGAACGATTTTCCCCCGGCGCCGCGCATCACGACGACGCGTACGGAAGGCTCTGCCTGGAAGCGTTCCATGGCCTCGGCGAGGCCGGCCCACATCTCCATCGACATGGCGTTGTGGCGCGAGGGGTTGTTGAACGTGAGCCAGCCGATGCCGCCATCGACATCGGCGAGAATCTTTTCGGTGCTGAGTTTCATGCGATCGCTCCAGAGGCGTGAAGTTGTGCGATGTGGGCTGCGTCGAAGCCGAAGTCGCGGAGGACCTCGTCCGTGTCCTGGCCGGGGTCCGGCGCGGCGTGGTGGAACGCGGGCGGCTGTTCGAACTCGGACAGATTGATTGGCGAACGGATCAGTTGCAAGTCGCCGAGCACCGGATGGTGCGCGGTCCGGGTCATGCGGAGATGTTTGACCTGCGGGTCTTCGAACGCTTCGCCGATGGTGTTGATCGGGCCGCAGGGCACGCCCACCGCGTTGAGCTTTTTCACGAGCTCGGCCGTGGTAAAGCGCCGGGTCACGTCCTGGACATCCGCGCGGAGCTCGATTTTGTGCTCTTGTCTTGCGCGGACGCCGCGGTATTCGGGCCGATGGAGCAGCTCTTCGGCGCCGAGCGTGGCGCAAAACGCTTCCCACATCTTGCCGCTGCTTGCGGCCACGTTGACGAGCCCATCGCTGGATTCGAACGTGCCCATGGGCACCTGCATCGGGTGGTTGTTGCCTTCCTGGCCGGGCACTTCGCCGCTCATCGTGTAGCGCGCGCCCTGGAAGTCGAGCTTATTGAGCATCGCTTCGAGCAGAGACGTGTGTACCCACTGCCCCCGCCCGGTCTGTTCGCGGCTGAGCAGCGCGAGCAGGATGCCCTGGCCGAGGAACATGCCCGCGGACGTATCGGAGATGGCGACGCCGACGCGCATCGGCCCGTGGCCTGGCTCGCCCGTCACGGACATCAGGCCGCTCATCCCCTGGATGATCTGGTCGACGCCCGGGCGATAGCCGTATGGGCCGTCCTGCCCAAAGCCGGAAATGCTCGCGAGGATGATGCGCGGGTTCGCTTCGGCCAGGGTTTCGTACTCGATGCCCAGGCGGCGCTTCACATCGGCGCGAAAGTTCTCGACCACGATGTCGGCGCGGCTGACGAGGTCCATGAACAATGCCTTGCCGTCAGGATGCTTGAGGTCGATTGCGATGCCGCGTTTGTTGCGATGGAGGTTCTGCTCGTCTGGGCCGTGGCGGGCGCCCGTGACCGATGTGCCGGATGCGCCGGGCGCCGGCGGTGGCTCGATCTTGATGACGTTCGCGCCCCAGTCGGCGAGCAGACGCACGGCGGTTGGGCCGGCGCGAGCGATCGTGAGGTCGAGGACGAGGTAGGGCGAGAGCGGGAGGTCTGGCATTGGTCTAGCTCAGGTGGGTTTGTGGCAAGTCTACGCGGCTGCTCGCTGCTCTGTGCCTGCCAGCCGGCAGCCCTTAAGGCTTGTATTCGAATAGACGATCGTTCGGAGCCATCACGCTGCGCGCAAAGGCGATGTGGTCTTCGGAGATGATGTAGACGGGGTGCGGGCCGCCGCCATACACATAGTCGAGCGCTGGACCGATCGAACTCCCTTCGAAGACGGTGAGCAGGCCCGGCGTATCCACCGACCAAAGCCCGCCATGCGGGGGCAGTGAGGAATGTTCAGCGCGGAGTGCCGTTAGCCATTGCTCCTCGACATCCGGGTTTTGGTGCGTCCACGTGCTTACGCGGCCGCGCCCGTAGATTGCGCCGGCCACAAGTACCGCGCCCAGGGCTGCCGCGCCGAGTCCAACGAGCCAGTGGCGATCCCCGGCGTACGCATTTTCGAGCTCCTCGGCGAACTCCGCTATGAGCGCGGCGGCCAACAATCCGAGCAATGCTGTGGGGAAGTAGTAATAGCGTGCCCCGTAGCCCAGGTTGTACACGGAATAGGGAATGAGCGCGGCGAGCAGGCCCACCGACAGTGACGCGATCAACCAGCGGCGTTTCACGGCCGCTGCAATGGGCAATGCGAGCAGTGCCACTCCGGCACCACGCTGAACCCAGGCAAGGAGCGAGTTCGACGCGACCGCCGTCACAGGCAGCACCTGGCGCACGTAGAACCAGAAAACATGTGGCGTATCGCGGTCAACGCCGGCGAGTGAATTACCGCCGCCGGGGGCGGCTAACAGCCAGGCGGCGAACGCCAGCGCCAACAAGGCGGGCGGTGCAGCCGATGCCAGGGTCCGCTGCCACTGTCCAAGGCGCCCCTGCCGTTCGCAGCCGACGTACCAGAGCAGCATCGCAAAGATGATCACGATGGAGGTCTCGCGGTAACCAAACGCCACCGCTTCCAACACGAGCGAGATGGTCATCCAGCGGCGGACGATACGGTCGGGGTCATTCGTTGCCCTGGCGAAGGCTAGCCACGCACCCAGCGCAGCAGGCAGCGCCGCGCTGTTCAGCGCCGAGATCCAGGTGATCGATTCGAAGCCGGCCGGGTCGATGGCCATCACGGTTGCGCCAACCGCCGCCGCCCAACGGTTCCGAGTGAGGCGGAGCGCCAGGAAGTACACCAGCACCACCGCTGCACAGTGCACGCCAAACTGGAACAGGTGGTACGGCAAAGGATTCGCACCGAAAACCCCATAGAGCCCTCGGAACGTCAGAAACGAGAGCGGCCGCCAGTAGTGCTGGCTGAGTTCGAGCGTTCCAGGGTTGGCCCAGGGCACCGTCGCACTCTTGAGGAATGCGCCGAAGCCCATATCGCGCGATGCCCCCAGGAGGATGTAGTCGTCGGTGAGAAACGGCGAGCGCAACGCGGGCAAATACATGACCAGGGCCGCCGCCAGCGGACCCGCCAGCGAAAGCCACGCGAGCACACGCCGAGGCTGGACGAGCACCCAGACACCTGCTGTCTTCTGCATCATTGCCGTGTCGTTCACGTTTGACGAGGTTAGCACCAGAGTGACGGCGACTCGACCCGGCAAGGGCGCACGCGGCCCCTGCTCAGGTCAGCTCCGATATCCCGACCGTGGGCGAAGTGCCGAGCACCTGGCCATTGCTGTCGAGCGCCTGTACGGCGACGAGCGTGTGCGATGTCCACACCGGCAGCGCCGTCTCGAAGTCTCGCCATGGGAATGTGCCGGAGCCGGAGAGCGAACCCGGTTCCGTGCCGGTCATCACATGCCAGCTCTGGACAGCGGTTGCTCCGTTCCAGCTGGCCCAGACAGTGACCTCGTTGTTCGCCCCGCGTTCTGCGGCCACGGCCGGTGGCGTCGTCGGGGTCGCGTGCCACGGGAAGTGAAGCGCCCGGTAGGAGTTGCCCGCGAAGGTCGCGTCGAACTCAACATCACCGAGCGGGCTGAACTCCGTGAGTCTGCCCACGCCGCCCCAGCCGGCTAGCCACGTGCCGTTCGATTGCAGGCGAAAGCTGCCTTCGAAATCGACTTCGATGCCAACGGAATATGATTGCCTGATCGTCGCCGTACCCGCGTTGGTATCGACGTCGAGAATGATGCCGCGGGCGTTGTGGTGAAACGGAGCTGCACCGTCATCGAACATCGAAAGCGTTCCGTCGTTGTTCCGCCGGGCGTCGTGTTGGAACCAGAAGCTCTCGCCATCAGGCTTGAGTATGAGGTCCTGGGCACCGGCCGGGGCCGGTGCTGCGACACTGCTCGCTGACGGGGTCGCAACGGTCGTTGCGGGAATGCGGGGACGGGCCGTCGCGCTGGGGACTTCTGGCGGACTCGCGACGGCGGTCGCACTGGGGTGGAATGCGGGCACGAAGACGCCATTCGCGCTGGCTGTCGCGGTCGGAGTTGGCATGTCACTGGCGCCAAGGCCGCCGCGAAGCCGCCAAATCATCGCGCCGGTGTGCCGATCGATCTTGTAGAGCGCGGACGTGTTGCGGGCCGAAATGATGAGGTTGCGGTCGTCATCCACTTCAATTGAGTTGCCATGGAAATAGTCATAGATCGAACCGGGCGTTGTTGGCGGAGCCGTGACCGACTCTTCGATCGCGACGTGGTCGAGCGCGCTCCACGTGAAGAGCACTTTCCCCGTGGCGATGTCGACTTCCTGGAGGAGCCAATCGAGGACCGACGTGTTCGGTGCGCCTTTTATATCGCTGAGGTCGCGTGTGACGGACACGTACGCCTCCACGAGGGCCGTGCCATCAGGCGTGACGACCATGTCGTGGAGGTCGATCGGACTTCCGTCGTGCCCGCGAATGGTGGTCACGTGGTTGTAGCTACGGTCGTAAAGGACACAGCTGCCCTCGGCGTAACCCGGGCTCCCAGATGGAGGCTCGCCCTCGTACCAGGCAAGCAGATCTTCGTTGTGGTACCGGACAAGCTGGAGGTTGTGGACCATGGACGCCTGCACCGGCTGGAACCAGATGAGGCGGCCCATAGTGTCGAAAATTGCCGCACCCTTCGATGCGGGTGAGATCGGGGTAAGGAATATGTATCCGCCGAGGCCACGGCCGGTCGCCGTCGAGACGTTGAGGCGCGGCGCACCATTAAGGTCCGGGCGGGAACGAAGTCCGGTGTAGGCCGTCGGCACGGGGCTCGGTCCGGGCGTGGTCGCCTGGTTGGGAACAGGTGACATCGCTGCGCTTCGGACGCCGGAACTCGAGATGACGAGGCCGGCCATCGCCATCCCGCCGAGCAAAAACTCCCGCCGCCTGACGTTCGTTCGCATGCTTGGGCCCCCTGGTGGTGTTTCTGTCACGTTTGATGGTAGGTGTCGTTAGCGCTGCAAATGTTTCGAACTCGTGGTTCGGGCGTCGTCCGGTCATGCGTCTTTTGCGAACGACACAGGCGGCCATCGCAGGGGTGTATTATCCAGCGCGCAACGACAGGAGGAGGAGAACGCCTTGAAAGCTGCAGTGTTCCACGGTCCCCATCAGCCACTCACCATTGAAACGGTCGACATCGACCAGCCGCTCGCCCATGAAGTGCTCGTGCGGACGGTCGCCACCGGGGTTTGCCACAGTGACCTGCACTTTGTCGATGGCCTTTACCCGATGCCAGCGCCGGCGATCCTGGGCCACGAGCCCGCGGGTATCGTGGAGGCGGTCGGCGATCAGGTCACCGATGTACAGCCCGGCGACCACGTGATCTGCTGTCTTTCGGTGTTTTGTGGGCACTGTGAAATGTGCCTTAGCGGCCGCCCAAATCTTTGCCGCAACCCCGAACTGCGTCGCGGTCCCGGCCAGAAGCCGCGACTTTCGTGGAACGGGACGCCGGTTGGCCAGTTTGCACAGCTCGCGAGCTTTGCCGAAAAGATGCTTGTCCACGAGCACGCTGTGGTGAAGGTGCGTGATGATGTCCCCCTCGACCGCCTCGCGCTGATCGGCTGCGGCGTAACTACAGGCGTCGGCGCAGTGCTGAATACGGCGAAGATCGAGCCCGGTAGCTCGGTGGCCGTGTTCGGCTGCGGCGGCGTCGGGCTGAGTGCTATCCAGGGTGCCCGCATCGGCGGGGCGCGGATGATTATCGCCGTCGACACGGTCGAATCGAAACTGAAGATGGCGCGTGACCTCGGCGCTACACACGTCGTCGATGCGTCGTCGCACGACCCGGTCGAAGCGATCCGCGAGCTCACCGGCGGCGGCGTCGAGTACTCGTTCGAGGCGATCGGGCTCAAGAAAGCGGCGGAGCAATCGTTCGAGTGCCTTGCCGCCGGTGGGACGGCGACTGTCATCGGCATGATCCCGGTCGGTCAGAAGGTTGAACTCGATGGCCCGAGCTTCCTCTCGGAGAAGAAGATCCAGGGCAGCTCGATGGGCTCGAACCGCTTCCGCAAAGACATGCCGCGGTACATCGACTTCTTCCTGCAGGGGCGCCTCAAACTCGACGAGATGATTACCCGGCGCGGCCATCTTGAAGATGTCAACGAGGCGTTCCGAGCGATGAAGGCTGGCGAAGTGGCCCGCACCGTGTTGACGTTCGACTGAACAGGGCTGCCGAGGAGGGATCGATGGCACCTACGACGGGCAACGGCAAGATCTGCTACATCGAGATCCCGGCAGTGGATATCGGAGCCTCGGCGCGCTTTTACGAGTCGGTGTTCGGGTGGAAAACACGGCGGCGTGGAGACGGCGAGCTGGCGTTCGACGACGGCGTCGGGGAGGTGAGCGGTGTATGGGTGGCCGGCCGGAACCCCTACCGCGGCGACCCGGGTGTGCTTGTCTACATCATGGTCGACGACGCTGCCGCCACACTCAAGGTCATCATTGAACGTGGCGGGACGATTGTCCAGCCCATCGACCCCGGAGCCGCCGAGACCTTCGCCCACTTCCGTGATCCGGCTGGGAACCTTTTCGGCATCTACCAGGAGCCCGGATAAGTCCGCCGAGCCGATGAGATGGAGGATCCGTATGGGACGCGTAGAGGGCAAATCGGCGCTCATCTTTGGCGGCGGACAGACGCCGGGCGAAACCATCGGCAACGGGCGGGCGACCGCCATCCTCCTCGCGCGCGAGGGCGCGAAGGTGCTGATCGCCGACCGTTCGCTCGAATCCGCAGAGAAGACGGCGCTGCTTATCCGCGGCGAGGGCGGCGAGGCCACGGCGATCGCGGCCGATGTCGAGGATGAACAGCAGGTCGAGGCGGCGATTCGGGCCTGCCTCGATGCCTACGGCGCAATCGATATCCTGCACAACAACGTCGGCGCGAGCCTCGCGCTCGGCGACGCGGTCGCGACGGACCTCACGGTCGAGGCGTTCGACCGCATCTTCGCGGTGAACCTGCGCGGCATGTGGCTCGCCTGCAAGCACGCGCTTCCGGCGATGCGCGAAGCGGGACGTGGCTCGATCGTCAACATCTCCTCGATGGCGGCGCGTTCGGCGTATCCGTATGTCGGCTACAAGACGACGAAGGCCGCGGTCATCAGCCTCACCGAGAACCTTGCTTCGGCGAATGCCCGCTACGGCATCCGCGCGAACGTGATCTTGCCGGGCCTGATGAACACGCCCATGGCGATCGAGCCGCGCGTTGCCGCGGGCGTGCCACGCGAAGAGGTCGTCGCTGAGCGGGACCGCCGCGTGCCGCTCGGACGGAAGATGGGGTCCGGGTGGGATGTCGCCTATGCCGCTCTGTTCTTCCACTCCGACGAGGCGCGGTTCATCACCGGGGTGTCGCTGCCCGTCGATGGTGGCGGGAGCGTCAGCTAAGGCGGCGCCATTGTTGGGGAAGTGTTCGGTACGAGGTATGTGAGCGGTGGCGATGCCATGCCGTAATGCTCGTGCCTGGTGAAAGAGCCGGGACGCGCACCCGGAGATGCCACGATGAACAAGAAGCTTACAGAACTACTCGGCTTGACAGTGGGGTTGGCCGCACTGGCGCTCGCCGCTGCTGCGTGCGGCGGTGGTGGCCACCACAACATCATCATCGACCCGCCGTTGCGCACCGCTCAGAGCACGTCGACGCCGCACTCTTCGAACAGCGGCAGCCTCACCGGGAAGTCGCTGGTCGATGCCCTTGCCAACGGCGGCTTCCCGGGCGTGCACCTGAGCGTCTCGCACTCGGCGGGCTCGACGAGTGTGATGAACGGCCCGGAGCTTTCGGACCAGCAGCTCAACGCCGGAGTTATCTCGGAAGTGAACGTCGACCTCGGCGGGACCGACTCCAGGAATTCGGTGGCGTACGACGTCTTTTCGACGGACAACGAGGCCGCCCAGTGGTCCTCCAGCTTCAGCCTCGGCATGTACGGTGGGTACCGCGTGGACGGCACCTCGAGCGCGACCATCGCTGGGAAGCAGGCGAAGTGTGAGCAGTTCGCCGATGTGGGCGGCGGGCGGAACGCCGGCGGGACGCAGTGCTTCGCGCAGGTTGGGAGCGTCGTCGTCTACGGCGAATCGATCATCTTCGACACACAGGCGGGCAGCCCGGCGGATGCGCAGGCCATGCTCAAGGCAGGCATCGAGCACCTGGCCGCGGTCGAAGGTCAGGGCTGAACGAATCCGGGCAGCGCTACTGCGGCCGCGCCCTACTTCTCCCGGGTCAGCACCACGACGGGGATGCGGCGGGTGGTCTTCTTCTCGTAGTCGCTGAACGCCGGCATCTCGGCAGCCTGCTGAGCATAGAGCCGGTCGCGCTCCGCCCCTTCGACGGTCGAAGCATGAGCCTTGAACTTCTCGGTGCCCACTTCGAGCGTGACCTCGGGGTGCGCCGAGATGTTGTGGAACCACGCCGGGTGCTTCGGCGCGCCGCCCATCGAGGCGATGATGACGAGCCGGTCGCCGTCCTTGCTATACACGAGCGGCGTCGTGCGCGATTGGCCGCTCTTCGCGCCGGTGGTCGTGAGCAGGAGCAGGTTACGCCCCTTAAACATGCCCGAAGTCTCGCCGCCGTTTGCGCGAAACTCGTTGATGATCTGGGTGTTGAAATCGTTCTGGTCTGGCATTGTTGTGATCCTCGCTTATGAGCATTGTGCACGATGGCGATGCCCGTCGGCCAGACATTGAGCCTTGTTGACGCGCGATGGCCGGGTATCTAGAGTCGGCACACTCAGGCGTTCAATTCTGGAGGAATTATGCGAGCAGCCGTGCTTCGCGACGGCGGGCGATTCCGTGTGGAAGACGTGCCGGACCCGGTGCCTACTGGCCGGCAGGCGGTGCTGCGCGTCATTTATTGCGGAATCTGTGGTTCGGACCTCCATGCCCTTCGCGCAGGCGCGCTGCCTCAAGGGGCTGTCCTCGGACACGAAATCGTGGGGGAAATTACGGCGCTCGGTCCGGAGGCACGCGGGTTCGAGGTCGGCGATCGCGTGACTACGCTCTCGGCCGTGCCATGTGACGAGTGCGGCAACTGCGCGGCCGGGCTCTACCGGTCGTGCGAAAAAGGCTGGCAGATCTTTGGCTACACCGGGCTGGCGGGGGGCTACGCCGAGCAGTTGCTGACGCATACGGCCGTGCTCCAAAAGGCGCCGGAGTCGCTTTCAGACATCGGTGCGGCTTTGAACGAGCCGTCGATGGTCGGCCTGTACGCCGCCCGGGCGAGTCGAATCCGCACTGGCGACAATGTGGCGATCATCGGCGCGGGACCGATCGGCTTGCTCGTGCTGCAATCCGTCTTGCTTTCGACGCCCGCCAACTGCTGGGTCGTTGAGACCTCGGAGGGTCGCCGGGCGAAGGCGCTCGAATGCGGAGCGACGGATGCCTTCGACCCAGCGACTATCGACATGGCAGCGTTCTTCCTGGCGCATTGCGAGACCGGTGGCCCGGATGTGGTCTTCGAATGCGCCGGGGCAAAGGGCACGCTTCAAAAGGCAATCGAGTGGGTGCGGCCGGGCGGCCAGGTGATGGTCCCGGGCGTGAACATGGAACTCGATGAGATTTCACCGCTGACCATGGTTGGCAAGGAGTGCGAAATCAAGGGCTCGCTCGGCGGGATGGACCTCTTTCGGACAGCGCTCGACCTCCTCACGGCTGGCAAGTTCCGACCAGAGGCGATGGTGACGCGCATCATCAGCCTCGACGAAGTGGACGAGGTCTGCCAGACGCTTGGCACGCGCGGGAGCGACGACGTGAAAGTGCTCGTAGCACCCGGCAAGGGTCAACTCGGAACGGGTCAACGATGAGGGCCCCCGTGCTGTTCGGCCGGCGCGAAATGCGTTTCGAGGAGGTACCCGACCCGGTGCCAGCGGCCACCGAAGTTGTGGTCGAAGTTGGCCTCTGCGGCATCTGCGGCTCGGACCTCCACCTTTATGACAGCGAGATGGCCGGCGGCGGCATCGTGCTCGGGCACGAATTCGGCGGGACGATCGCCGAACTGGGCAAGGATGTCACCGGCTGGGAGGTCGGCGACCGCGTGGTTGGCGCGCCCCAAAAACCATGCCTGAACTGCGCGTTCT
>DATNET010000066.1:0-3423 GCA_035606745.1 Tepidiformaceae bacterium | reverse complement strand
CTGAGCGTACGCTTGGGGCATGGCGTTTCAGCGTCCGGTCCTGCTCATTTTTCACGGCGCGGCGGGGGACCGCCCGGCTGAGCGCATACTCGCGACGGCGCGGATCGCTGCGGCCAAAGAGACCATGCTGAGCGCTCGCTCGGCGGGCTTCGAAGCCGTCATCGTCGCCACGGATTCGCCATCGCTCTTCGATGCATTGCCGCCCGGCGTCCTGGTCGACGCCGACAGGTCGGGCGAGAAGTTCGACTTCGCTGCCCGGTTGCGTGGGCTCGTGCGCCGCTACGGACTGCAGAAGCCGGCGGTCATGGGATCTGGTTCGGTCCCCTTGCTTGGGGTCGAAGAGTTCCAGTTAATCGTCGAACAGCTCGATGCGCGCGATAGCCGGTTCGTCACGAACAACTTCTTTTCGTCGGACCTGACGGCGTGGACGCCGGGTGATGCGATAGAGCGGACGGGAGCGGTCCCCCGCGACAACGTGCTCGCGCGACGTCTGAAGGAAAATGCGAGCCTGGCGCCGGTGATTTTGCCGCGCACGACGGCCACCCAGTTCGACCTCGATACGCCATCGGACCTCGCCGTGCTGGCGCTCACCGAAAACCTTCCGGCCGGGCTTGCGGCGGCAGCCAACGAAGCAGGGGAGACGGCGGAGCGCTATCGGAGGTTCATGCCGCTGCTGTGTGACCGCGACGCGCAGGTGATCGTCGCGGGACGAGTCGGCAGCATGACCTGGCAGTACCTCGAACGGGAGACAGCCTGCCGGGTGCGCATGTTCAGCGAGGAGCGAGGGCTTGCGGCGGCGCCAGAAGGCCATGTCCCCCACTCATTGCTGGGGTTCCTGCTGGAGGAAGTGGGCATCCAACGCTTCTTCGAACGCATGGCACTGCTGGGGGACGCGCTTGTGCTCGATACCCGCGTCATCGAAGCCCACCTCGGCCTCACTCCCTCGCGAGAAGACCGCTTCCAGAGCGACCTGCTGCGCTTCGACCTCATCGAGGACGATTTTCTCGCCCGCTTCACCGAAGGCGCGGCGAAAGCGCCGATACCCGTGCTGCTGGGCGGACACTCGCTGGTCGCGGGTGGGCTGATGGCGCTCAACGACGCTGCGTGGAAGGAAAACGACCGGCGTCTTGGGATCGTGTAGCGGCGCTCGTGGCCAGGTTCCTAGCTGAGGCTGAAGGGTGGGTACTTGTCGGTCGAGAGGATGAAGGCGTACGCGACCACGCGGTACTCCCAACGGCCGGCCCCGACCACGAAGGCATGCATGCCGCGCGGGTAGCGGCCGGTGAGCAGGATTGCGAACCAGGCGATTATCGTGACGACGAGCACCGCGATGCCGAGGAAGATCAGCACGATGTAGTGCGGGATGGCGAGGAGCCACTTCACCAGCGGCAGCCAGCGATTGAGCGTCCCGGCGTCCGGAGCATCAATCTCGAGGTGTACGGCCTGTTCTTCATCGGTCGAGGGATATTCGTCCCGCAGGAGGAGGAGATAGGCGCCGGTGCGCGCTTCGAACTTCGTCAGCTCCAGGTTCCAATCGAACCACCATGCCGGGTATTTCCGGCGAAACAGGAGCATGAGCAGGACCGGAAAGAAGAGGATCCCGGCGCCGCCACGGACAATCGTCGCCACGACGATGAAGATTGGGATGGCGCAGAAGAGGCGAAAGAGCGTCGTCAGGCGGTTCTGGCGTTCAGGGTAGTCGACGTCGAATCGGACGGGGTAGCCGGTGGCATCGGCCTTGGTTGCGATAGCCATGAACGCACACTCCTTGGGAAAAGCGCCATCCGCGTCCGACGTACCTTATCACGCACGGCAATGCTGGGAGTTGGCGCGCGAAGACTTGCTCACGGTCCTGCGCGTTGCGGCCACTTAGCGCGTGGGCTGCAGGCAATTGCCATGGTTCTCCGGGTCGCCTAAAGTCCCGCCATGATCGAGCTTTCCTGTGCCTTCGCCACTTCTCTTGCCACCCCAGACCATGTGGCGCTCGCCGAGCAGCTGGGCTATCGCCGTGCCTGGCTTTACGACTCTCCAGCGCTCTATCCAGATGTCTGGGCGATGCTGGCCCTGTGCGCGGAGCGGACGAGCCGAATCGCTATCGGCCCCGCGGTGCTCGTCCCCAGCCTTCGCCACCCGATCACGAATGCGGCAGCGATAGCGACGCTCGTTGCGCTGGCACCCGGCCGGGTCGAGGTTGCGATTGGCTCGGGGTTCACCGGACGGATGACGCTGGGAAAGCGTCCGCTGTCGTGGAAATACGTCAGGCACTACGTGGAAGCGTTGCAAGGCCTGCTGCGAGGTGAGGAGGTGACGTGGGACGGAGGCGTCATCCAGATGATGCACCCCGAGGGCTTCGCGCCTGCGCGACCGATCCGCGTACCGATGCTGGTCGGAGCTGGCGGGCCCAAAGGCGAAGCGGCTGCCGCCGAGTTGGCCGACGGGATGTTCGTGGCCGGCGCGGTGCCCCCAGCGGCAGCTTCCAGGGCGGGCCGATGTGCTGTCTTGACGTTTGGCACGGTACTCGAAGCGGGCGAAGACGCGGGGTCGCCTCGTGCAATGAACGCGGCCGGGCATGCCGGGGCAGTCGCCCTGCATGCGATGTACGAGCGTGGATCGAGCGTGGCTGGTCTTCCCGGAGGCGCAGATTGGACGGCGGACTTGGAAGCCATTCCCGCCGCCCGGCGCCACCTGGCGCTTCACGACCTTCACTTGATTGGGCTAACGGAACGGGATGCCCGCATCGTGACGGGAGAGCTGTTGGAACAGTTCGGGGCCGCGAGGACGGCGGAAGGGTGGGCTTCGCGGCTCGCCGAATTGGAAGCGCAGGGCGCGACCGAGATCGCCTATCAGCCCGCGGGGGATGATATCCCCGGCGAGCTGCGGCGGTTCGCGGCTGCGGCCGCGGCGGCTACGACTTCAGGCTAATCAAGGCGCTCGCGAGTTACCGGGCGCTCGACTTCGTGGACGATCGTGGTGTCCTGGGGCGCAGCTTCTCGCACGATCACCCTGCGCCGTCCGATAGGGGCGCGATCGGCGAATGGCGAAAAGCTCTCCCAAAAGAGCAGCGACAGGCACAGCCCGATGATGCCCACAATGATCAGTATCGCCCCAACGACCGCGATGTCGATCCCGGTGACCGTGTACGTGACACCCCACGCGAGGATCGCCCCCACGGCGATGAGAAACAGACTGAATCCTGACGTCATGTTCGACTCCAATGGGCCGAGCCTCGCGGACCGGGCTGCGACCTGGGCCGATCTGAAATCGGCAATGGGCGGGCCGGTCGTGCCACCGACCGGGCGACGGCTGATGCCGTCGAACTGGCGGCATCAGCCAATGTCAATTCAAGGTCAGTGCTTGACCGTGTCCTTGACCTTGTCGGCGGTCTTGTGAGCGGTGTTCTTCACATCGCCCTCGGCAACCTGA
>DATNET010000638.1:0-2497 GCA_035606745.1 Tepidiformaceae bacterium | reverse complement strand
TCGTGAGCTCTCGCGCGGCACTGAGCGCATCGTCAAAGTTGCCGTCGACTTCGATAATCTGCGCGCCAAACGCCACTGCCTGCGCCAATTTGCCCGCGGCCACCTTGCCGCCGGGCACGAGTACGAAACAATCGATGCCGCAACGGGCAGCGTAGGCCGCGGCACTGGCGCTGGTGTTTCCCGTGCTGGCGCACATAATGGCCCGCGCGCCATCTTCCAGTGCTTTGGCCACAGCAACGACCATGCCGCGGTCCTTGAACGACCCGGTCGGGTTGCACATTTCGAGTTTGAACCAGAGTTCATCCAGGCCGCAGAGCGCGGCCAACTGTTCGGCACGCACGAGCGGCGTGTCGCCCTCGCCGAGGCTTATGCGCGGCGTGGCCGCTGTCAGGGGAAGAAACTCTCCCCAATGGTGAAGCACGCCTCGGGGATGCGCCGCTGTCCCGGCCGTCACGGCTCCTCCGGCGGGCGAAAGGCGTGGAACTTCATCTCGCGCAGCTCCTGCTCCAGCACCTGGATCTGCTTCTTGCGCTGCTTTTCGCTCATCGCGTTGTACTTCGTGAATTCCGCCCGCACCTGGTCGACGACTTCTGAGATGTCGCGCCGAATGCCGGCTACGCGCTCCCCAAGGCCAGCATGGCGGCCTTCGATGAGGGCGATGTCGCCATGGATCTTGTCGAGCTGGCCCGCGAGCTTGTCGGTCGAAGACTCGAGGTTGCTCAGGCGTCCGTCGATACGCGCATGTTCGTCGCGCCAGACGCTAATTTCGTCCAGCACCTCCTGCCGCATGCTCCGTTCCGATGCCACGGTCGAGACGACATCTTCGTTGCGCTTCACCATCTCGCCCACCACTTGCAGCCGTTCGAAGACGACATCGAAGCGGTCATCCTGGTCCTCCGTGAGGACGCGCTTGATGCGCTCTTCAAGGTCGCGATTGACCTCGATGGAGCGGTCCAGCCGGAGGCCAAACTGCTCGGTGCGGGCTTCGAGTTCGCGTTGCCGTTCGAGCAACGTCTGGAACGTCTGCGACATCTGGGCGGTCTGGGTCTGCACCTGGGCGATGTCGGCGAGCACGAGCCCCAGCTGGTTGGCCGCGGCTTCAATCCGCTTTGATGCTTCGCCCCGTTCCTGGCGGTCGTAATCCGCTTCGGCGCGAAGGATGCGCAACGCCCCAAGGATTTCGGCCTGGTTGGCGGCGACCTCCTGGCGGATATGCTCCGTGCTCTCATCCAGCCCGCGGATCTTCTCCGGGATGCCCTTGAACGGGATGAACCGCGGCTCGACTTCGCGCGTGAGCCGTTCGACCGTCGTCACGTCCTCGGCCAGTTCGTGTACCTGGCGCCGGAGCTGGTCCAGCGAGCCGTTGGCCCGGACCTGTTCGTCGCGCGCCTGGCGTACCTGCTGTTCAAGCCAGGTGATGATTTCACCCAGCGCCTGCGCTTGCGCCTGCGCGGCTGAGGACTCGGTGTTCGTCATATCAACCCTCGACGCGCAGGAACGCGCTCACGTGGGCGACAACGCGCAACGTCTGGATAGCGCGCAGAGCGTCCTGCATGGCGCCTTCACGGGCGCGGTGCGTCATCACAACCAGCTCCGCGGTGTTTTCGCTGGCGTCGGCTTCCTTCTGATTCATCGCCGCGATGCTCACGCCGTGGTCGCCGAGAGCGCCGGCAATCTGCGCGAGCACCCCGGGCGCATCCGTCACCGTGACGCGGATATAGTAGCGCGTCTCCAACGTTTCGAGGCCAAGGACGTGGAGGTCGCCTTCGGGGCCCCAATACTTGCGCTCCCGGCTACCCAGCACGATCGAATGCGAGAGGTCCAACAGGTCGGCGACCACCGCGGAACTCGTGGGGTCGGCGCCGGCGCCGCGGCCCTGAAAGAGCACCGTGCCGGTGAGGTCCCCGACGATCTGGACGGCGTTGTAGACGCCATCCACCTTCGCGAGCGGCTCAGCCGCCGGCAGGAACGCCGGCGCGACGCGGGCGATGATGCCATCCCCGGTACGCTCGGCGATGGCGAGCAGCTTGATCACATAGCCCAGCTCGCTCGCGTACTGAAAGTCCCTCGCCGTGAGCTTCGTGATGCCTTCCGTGTGAATGTCCGCAGGGCGCACGCGCGTCCGAAAGCCAAGGCTCGACATGATGGCAAGCTTGTACGCGGCGTCCAGGCCCTCGACATCGTTCGTTGGGTCGGGTTCGGCGTAGCCCAGCTGTTGCGCGGCGGCGAGTGCTTCGTGATAGCCCCCGCCGGCCATCGGTTCGATGCCTTGCTTGCGCAGCGCCTCCGCAGCCACGCCGGCATTCGCCATGCTCGTGAGGATGTAGTTCGTCGTGCCATTGATGATGGCCCGGATTGACGTGATGCGGTTGGCGAGGAGGTCGCGGCGCAACGGCGCGATCAGCGGGATGCCGCCGCCGACGCTCGCTTCGAACATGATGTCGAGTCCGCTGGCGTGGGCCTGGTCCAGCAGTTCAGGCCCGAACTTGGCCATGAG
>DATNET010000628.1:0-2484 GCA_035606745.1 Tepidiformaceae bacterium | reverse complement strand
CGAGCGCTGGTCAAATTGGGGCGCGAGCATGAGCGGCGCGCCGCCGGCGCGCTCGATCGCGCGCAAGTACGCGCCGTTGAGCGCCGCGCGGTCTGGTCGACCCTCGTTGCCGGGCGAAATCGAGGTCGTCACAGCGATCAGCGGCGGCATGGCGGCAGTCTCTGACCTTTAGCGAAAGGTGAACCAGCGGGGTTCCGTCGTGGCAAAGCTTCGATCACCGGCCCCTTCCAACGAAAGCACGGCTGCTCGTCGGTCGCGCTCCACCTATTCACGGGGCTTTCGCTCGCGCGGCCGCGTCAGCACCGGCGATCCGCCCATACACGGCCCCACGGATGACCGAGCTGGCGCCCGGGTAGTTGTAGTAAAACAGCTCTCCCATCGTCTCGCCCGCGGCGTAAAGGCCTTCCATGACCTGCCCCCGCGTGTCGATAACTCGCGCGGTGGTATCGCACTTCAGGCCGCCGAAGGTGAACGTGATTCCGCCTGTCACCGGGATGGCGATATAGGGCGTCTGGTCGAGCGGCAGCGCCCAGTTGCTCTTCGGTGGAGTAATTCCCATGGTTCGTTTTCCGTCGAGGCGATCAAGGTCGTATTCGCCCGGTTGGACTGCTGCGTTGAACGCGCCGACTGTCTCCATCAAGTCTTCCGCCGGCAAGTCCATGAGTTGAGCGAGCTCTTTCCATGTGTCTGCCTGGAACGGCGGGCCGACAGGCCGCCAGGCACGGGCGAACTCCTCGCGCTGAAACGCCTGCTGGTCAAAGACGCACCACGCCTCGCCGCCCGCCTGCTCGACGATGAACTTGCTGAACTTCACGTAGGTGTGGTCGCGGAAGTCCTCCCCTTCATCGAGGAATCGATGTCCGGAAGTGTCGACGAAGATGCCCATCTGGTAGTTGTAAAGCGCTGTGACGCCACACTCGATCCGCGGCGAGCGTGCGTCCAGCACGGCCGAATGGTAGTCGCCCCACTGGCCCGCGGGCAGCGCCCCTGCGTTGATGGCCATCATGAGCCCTTCACCAGTGTTGTAACGGCTCCCGCGAAGGATCAGCGAATCGGCGAACCTCCCGAGATGGGCAACGCGCATCTGGATGTTCGCCTGGAAGCCGCCGCTGGCAAGGATCACTCCTCCGCGGCCTTCGATATCGATGACTCCGTCCGGCCCCTGGCAACGCACGCCCCGGACGGTCCGGTGTTCGTCGACAATCAGGTCGACGGCACCGGTCTCGTAGCTCACGGCGCCGCCGAGGCCATCGAGGCGCCGGAAGAGCAGGTCGACGAGTCCAGCGCCTCCTGCCTTCGGGCTACGCCGATAGCCAGCGGTATGTGGATAGCCCGCTTCCCATTCGAGCCCAAGGCCGGTGAGCCAGTCGGCCGTTTCCGCTGCGTTTTCACACAACGTCTGGATCAGCGCCTCGTTCGCTCGGCCCCGCGAGATACGCATGAGGTCGCTGTACATTCCCTCGACCGTATAGGCGCGCGCGCCGAACTCGTCTGGTTCGTGCGGGAAACGCATCTGTGCGTCGGCGAAGCGAGTGTTGCCGCCCCGGCCAGTGGCCGGGGCTTTTTCGACGAGGATGACGTCGCCGCCGGCCTGCCGCGCGCTGACCCCCGCTGAAAGCCCGGCGATACCCCCTCCGACAACCACAACATCTGTTTCAAAGCGTTCGACGGCACCGGGGGCACCTGGAGTAATCGGCATGCGCGAAAGTATAAAGACGCAAGCGACCGGATGTCTGGCGTACACTCGGGTCATGGACGAAGGATTGGACAAGGCCAGGGCCGAAGCGGTGCGCCGCGGCGTCGGCAACTACGAGAAGCACATCTTCCTCTGCACCGGGCCGGATTGCTGCACCCCGGAAGACGGTCTCGGTGCGTGGGGCCAGCTAAAAAGTGGCGTCGCCAGGCTGAACGGCTCCGGCGATTCCGGCCGCATCTACCGCACCAAAGTGGGCTGTTTGCGTATCTGCAACCAGGGTCCGACGGCTGTCGTGTACCCGGCCGGGACCTGGTACGGCGGCATGCATGGCGAAGCGCTTCAGCGGGTCATCGAGGAAGATCTCGGCGCTGGGCGGGCCGTTGCAGAGTTCGTCATCGGTTCCAACCCCCTGGCCGAGTGAGCACCCGAACGCTCCCGGCGCGCTAGACTCTTTCGATGCGCCAAATGCTCCAATTCGAAGGCTTCGCCTCTCAAGCTCAGGCGGCCGCTGAGGTTTACCGGTACATCGCGTTCGAGGTCCCATCGCGGTGCACTCGAATCGAGGTCGCGTATCACTTCGCGTCGCCCGAGGGCTCGCAAGACGCCGCTGTGGATATCGGCATCTTCGACATTCGTGGCACCGAACCGTTCACCGGTGGTTTCCGCGGCTGGAGTGGGTCGGACCGGCGAACTTTCTTCATCGAATGCGACCGCGCTACTCCAGGGTATATTCCCGGCGCGTTGCCTTCGGGGACGTGGAGCATCGTTCTGGGCCTCTACGAAGTGCC
>DATNET010000612.1:0-3813 GCA_035606745.1 Tepidiformaceae bacterium | reverse complement strand
GATGACCTGCGGGGCTCCCTCCGCTGGGTCGGCGAAAATGTATGCGCCGCGCGCGGCGCCTTCCTGGAGGCGCTTCCCATCGTCGTACGTTGGAATCTCCTGTCGCGTAAGCACGACGGCCGTCGGCCCGCGCGACTCGATCGCCACCTTCCACGCCGCCACCGTCTCGTTCGCATCGCCCGGCCGAAACACGCGAAGCCCCGGCATGGCTCGCAACGACGCGAGATGTTCGATCGGCTGATGCGTTGGTCCGTCTTCGCCCAGCCCGATCGAGTCGTGCGTAAACACGAATGTGGAGTGTGCCTGCTCCAGCGCGCCAAGGCGGATCGCCGGACGCATATAGTCCGAGAAGCAGAGGAATGTGCCGCCGTACGGGATAAGCCCGCCGTGCAGCGCAAGCCCATTCACGACGCTCCCCATCGCGTGTTCGCGCACGCCGAAGTGGATGTTTCGTCCGTCCCAGCCACCGTTGCCGAGCGCGCCGTAATCCTTCACGTACGTGTCATTCGATGGCGCGAGGTCACCTGAACCGCCCACGAGGCCCTGCAGTACCGGCATGAGCGCGGTGAGCACCTTGCCCGAAGCCTTCCGCGTCGCCATCTCCCCGTCCTTCGATGAGAACGATGGCAGGGCCGATTCCCACCCGTCCGGCAACGTACCGTCGATGAGCTCGCGCAGCGTAGCCGCTTCTGCAGGGTACGCCGCCGCGTACGCGTCCATCCGCGACTCCCAGTCCGCCTGCGCTGCGCGTCCGGCGTCGACCGCACGCCGGTACAGGGCCAGCGCTTCTTCGGGAATGTAGAACTCTGGCTCTGTGGGCCAATCGAGCGCTTCCTTGGTGAGTTTCACCTCTTCCGCGCCCAGGGCGTTGCTATGGATGGCGGCCGTGCCTGCCTTGTGCGGGCTGCCGTACCCAATGACAGTGCGAGCGACAATCATCGATGGACGCTCTGTCTCCGCTCGCGCCGCCTCGATCGCGCTCTGCACGGCCGCGACATCCTCTCCATCGATGTGCTGGACGTGCCACCCGTACGCTTCGAACCGCATGCCGACATCTTCGTTGAACGCCAGCGCGGTGCCGCCCTCGATCGTTATCGAGTTGTCGTCGTAGAGAAAGATGAGCTTTCCGAGCCCCAGCCGCCCTGCGAGCGACGCCGCTTCCGATGCCACGCCTTCCATCATGTCGCCGTCGCTGCAAAAGCCGTACGTGTAGTGGTCGATAATTTCGTGGCCGGGGCGATTGAAGCGTGCACCAAGCGTTTTTTCGGCCATCGCGAATCCCAGGCTCGTCGCGAAACCAGCGCCCAGCGGGCCTGTCGTCAATTCGACGCCTGGCGTATCCAACGACTCAGGGTGACCGGGCGTTTCGCTTCCAAATTGGCGGAACTGCTTTATCTGCTCGAGCGGCAGGTCATACCCGGTGAGGTGCAGCAGGCTGTAGAGGAGCAGCGACGCATGGCCATTGGAAAGTACGAAACGATCACGGTCGAACCAGTGTGGGTCGGACGGGTTGTGTTTGAGGAACCGCGTCCACAGCGTGTAACCCATCGGCGCCATGCCCATCGGCGCGCCGGCGTGGCCAGACTTCGCCTTCTCGACCGCGTCCACGGCGAGAAAGCGGATGGTGTTGATACACAAGTCGTCCAACTCGGGGCTTGTCGTGGCCGCGAGTTCACCCGTTGCCGTCCTCACTCCATGCTGCATCTCAAGAGCCATTTCGCATCCTCCGGGGCCTCACTCCACTCTAATTAGTCAAAGGTAATGGTATCGTCGCACGAACGAGCCAGCAGCGGGCGGCTGCAAAACGAACGGCTGCGCCCGAGGCGGCATGGAACGACACCATCAAGCGTACGACAGGCACGCTACGAACGAACTACAGAACCTGGCCGGCACATCGCAAACGCTACAACTCGCGGAAGAACGCTCCGTGAAGGGAGACGCATGACGACCGCATTGGGCATCGATATCGGTGGCACTGGCATCAAAGCCGCCACCGTCGACCTCGACAAAGGAACGCTCGCCACGCTCCGCAAACGCCTGAAGACACCTCGCCCGGCGACACCGAAGGCAATTGCCCGGACCATTCGAGAACTCGTCGACAACGAGGAGCTCCGCGAACCTCAGATAGTGGGCGCTGGCTTCCCCGCTGCCATAAAGGAGGGCATCGTACTGACCGCCGCGAACGTTGATCCGAGGTGGATCGGAGAAGACGCCTCAGCGCTCATCGGCTCGGCGACCGGACGTCCAACTGTCGTTCTGAACGATGCCGATGCTGCTGGCGTCGCGGAAGTTCGCTTCGGCGCAGGCAAAGGCGTCGCCGGCGTCGTCCTCATGATCACCCTTGGGACGGGCATCGGTTGTGGCCTCTTCTTCAACGGCGAACTCTTTCCCAACACCGAGCTCGGCCACATTGAAGTGCGCGGTAAGGATGCCGAACGACGGGCATCGGAATCCGCCCGCGAGCGAAAAGACCTGAGCTGGGCGTCGTGGGCGAAGCGGGTAGAGGAATATCTCCAGGCGATCGACCGGCTCGTATGGCCAGACCTGGTGATCATCGGCGGTGGCGTGAGCGCTACGCCAGAAAAGTTCCTGCCCAGGATTCGGATCCGGCCAAAGCTCGTCGCCGCGACACTCGGCAACGACGCCGGCATCATCGGCGCCGCGATGTACGCGGCCGAGAAGCTAAGGGCCTAGCCCTGCGGTGGTGCCAGAGACGCAAAGCGGCCGGCACACTTGGTGCACCGGCCGCTTTGGTGTTTCGGGCTAAGCTCAGACGCTCTTGGCGAGCGTCCGGAGGCAGCGAGTGCAGATGTTCAGACGAAACCATTCGCCGCCAAAAAACACGCGCTGCTTCTGTACGTTCGGCTTGAACAGCCGGCTCTTCTTCGGTGCTTTGCGTTCCCAACGCCCGCCGTGCTTGTGGCGGATGTGCCGCCCAAACATGGTCGTCTTGCTGCAAACGTCGCAGGCGCCACTTGCCATGCGTTTTGGTTCCTTATGTGAAAGAATCGAAGGCTCATGCTAGCACGCACGCGCGATAACGGCCAAACCGGGAAGAGTGAGGCAGCATGACGACCACACGAGTCAGCGCCAGCCTCGATGGCCGCCAGCTTCGCGCAGCGTTTGTGACCGCGTCACAGTACCTGGCCGATGCCTCCGCCTCCATCGACGCGATCAACGTCTATCCAGTCCCGGATGGAGACACCGGCTCGAACATGGCGGCAACGCTGCGCGATGCCGTAGAGAGCACGGCGACGCTGGGGCCTGCACCCAGCGTCGCCGAGATGCTGAGCGCACTCGCCAGGGGAGCACTCTACGGTGCGCGCGGCAATTCCGGCGTCATCCTCTCCCAGGCGCTCCACGGCTTCGCCGTTGGTGTAGCGGCCCGCGATACGTTTGACGCTCGCTGCCTGGCTGATGGCCTCGCCCAAGGCTCCCGGGCGGCTTACGCCGCCGTTTCCAGGCCGGCCGAAGGAACAATGCTCTCCGTCCTTCGGCGTGCAGCGGAAGAAGCTACCAGGGTCGCGGCGACGTTCCCGGACGAAGGACGGGGTTCCGCCTGCGTTCCGGTGCTCGAAGCGGCCATCGCCGCGGCTGAGTCGGCACAACGCGACACGACGAGCCAGCTTCCAGCGCTCGCCGAAGCCGGCGTCCCCGATGCAGGGGGAGAGGGCATGTGCGAGATCCTCAGGGGCCTTCACGCCTCGCTCTCCGGCCGAAGCCCAAACCGTCGTGAGCGGCCGCTTGCCCCCAGGCCAGAGCTACCGCGTCGCGACGCAGCCGCCGTCGAGCACGACACGTTCGGGTTCTGCA
>DATNET010000610.1:0-5514 GCA_035606745.1 Tepidiformaceae bacterium | reverse complement strand
GACGGTCGCGGTACGGACTATTGGGTCGGCTGGCGGCTCGGGGTGTGCCTGCTACCGGCCGACGAACTTCGGCTCTCGCTTTTCGACGAATGCGCGGGCGGCGGCGCGGTGGTCTTCCGTCTGGCCGCTGGCGATCATGTTTCGGGCCTCGCGGGAGAGGGTGTCGGCGAAGGAGTTGGTCGCGCCGAAGTTGAAGTTCTCCTTCATCCGGCCATAAGCGAGCGTCGGGCCATCTGCGAGGCGGCGGGCTAGGGCCATGGCTTCGTCCATGAGGGAATCGTGGGGGACGACTCTTGTCACGAGGCCGAGCCGGAGCGCTTCCTCGGGGCCGAATATCTCTGCGAGGAAATAGAGTTCGCGCGCTTTAGCCGGGCCGACCAGCCGCTGGAGGAGCCATGTGCCGCCGAAATCGCCGCTGAACCCGACCTTGCCGAAGGCGGTGCCGAACTTTGCCTGGTCGCTGCTGATACGGAGGTCGCAGGCAAGGGCAATGCTGAGCCCGGCGCCGACGACCACGCCATTGATGGCCGCGATGGTGGGCTTGGGCATTTCGTTCAGCAGGAGCGACATCTCCTCCTGGCGTCGCAGTGCAGCGACGCGTTCTTCGGTGCGGAGGACAGCGCCGCCGCTGGCCATGGCTTTCACATCGCCACCGGCGGAGAATGCGCGGCCGGCGCCGGTGACGACGACGCAGCGCACCGCCGGGTCGTCTGATGCGCGGCGGGCAACGACGTGCATCGTTTCGAGCATCTCGGGGTCCATCGCGTTGAGCGATTCGGGGCGGTTCAGGGTGATCGTGGCGACAGCGCCGTCGACGTCGTAACGGACGGTATTGGATTCTGCGGGACTGGAGCTTGCGGACTCGGCGGGGTCGGGCATGGAGTGCCTCACATCGGGAGAGTAGAGGCATTCTAGCGCGTTGGGCGCGGCTCAGTGGCTGGCGGGGGAGCGCAATTCGTGGACCTGGGCGACGTGTTCGTCGACGTGGTCGACGCCGCGCCGAAGGAGGTCTACCAGCGTGACGCTGCCGAGTTCGGGATGGGTCGCCTTGCGCTGCCACGACTGGCGGTCGCATTGAGCGAGGAGTTCGGCGTTGGTGTAGCGAAGCTGTTGGAAGAGCGAAATGGCCGCCTCGGGGCTGCGCCAGAGGTAGTGCAGGCGGCGCTTCCACTGTTCCTCATCCATGACGACGAGTGTGGGCTCGTCTTCTGTGAGGATGGTACGAAAGCGGATGGCGCGCACCAGCTCGGTATCGGCGAGGTGGATAAGCACGTCCCGGATCGACCAGCCGGCGTTGCCTGGCCGGTTCAGGCCGGCGGGGGCGATCCCGGCGATGGCCTCGTTGACGAACGTCGGGCCCTCGGTAAAGCGCTCGAAGGTGTCCTTCAGTTCGGGGGGCAGCGATGGCATGGAGCGATTCTGCGCTCGGGGGCGGGGATCCGGCAAGGAAGGCCGATTTGCCGCCAGGGACGCAGAGGGCGCCAAGATTTTGTTTTGTGGGCCGGACTGCGGGCCGATTGGTATCCCCGGACGCTAGGACCCATCCCCAAACGTGTCGCGCGAAAACGCGAAGTAGAGGAGCGCCAGGGACGGGGCGGCGCTGCCGGCGAGGAGGCCCGGTAACTATGCCACGAGGCCGCTATGTGACGGCCGCTATGGGGAGCGGCAGGGCGGCTAGCCGCCGGAGAACGGGTCGTCGATGGCGAAGAGACAGTTGCCGCCTGGCTGGCGGCGGCCGACTTCGGTGGCTTTGATGGGCATTTCCATGCGCTTGCCGTCGGGGCCGGCCATCGAGGCAGACCAATCGCTGTGGCAGAGTGCGAGGTCGTCGCCGAGTTTGACGGCCTTCACGCCGTTGAGATGAAGCTGGGCGCTGGCGGTGACGAGGTCGTTCAGTTGGGCGCGGATCTGGTCGAGGCCGATGGCGTGCGTGCCATCCTGGCGGACCAGTACAGCGTTGGGTTCGTAGAGTGCGAGGGCGGCCTCGACGTTGCCAGCATTGATGCCTTCGCCAAAGAGGCGGTCGAGATCTTCGGGTGCGTTCGCTGTCATCTTCTCTACCTCATTTTCGAATGCGGGCATGTTAGGCGCGGCGGGTGGGTCCGTCAACGATCTGGCGCTGGGGCGCTCGCGCAGGCGCTGGCACAGGACTGCGTCCGCGCGCCTGATCAGGCGCCTTCGTAGGCGGCTTTGAGGGCGGCGATATCGAGCTTTCGCATCTTGAGCATGGCCTGCAGGGCACGGCCTGCTTTTTCGCGGTCGGGTGAGCCAAGCATGTCACCAAGCGCCGTGGGGACGATTTGCCAGGAGAGGCCGAACTTGTCTTTGAGCCACCCGCACTGGCTCTCTTCGCCGCCGCCGACGGTAAGGCTGTCCCAATAATAGTCGACTTCGTCCTGGGTCTCGACGCTGACGAAGAAGGAGACGGCTTCCGTGAATGGGAATTCCGGCCCGCCGTTGAGGGCGATGAACTGTTGGCCGTTGAGCTCGAAGGTGGCGGTCTGGACGTTGCCATCGGGCCCGGGAGACGAACTGATGACCTTCGAATCCTTGAAGATCGACGTGTAGTAGTCGACGGCGGCGCCGGCGTTGTTGTCGAACCAGAGGAATGGGGTGATTTTCTGCATGGGTCGAGTTTACGGGCCGCGTGCGGAAAGGGGGCGTTAGGCGCATACGAATGCGTGATATCGGTTGTCGTGGCGTGAACTTGTGAGATTCATCACATGAATTGTGATAAACATCACAGAATGGGTCCTTCGGGCCACTAAGGCGGGCCGAATAGTCCTGTAGGCACCCGGTGGGATAGGCGACTCTGGTAATGCGTCCTGGCATCCAGCCGGGCGTTCTGGAGGGGTTCCATGCGTCCATCGATCATCCGCCGAATGCGTTGGGGAGCAATGCTGGCGCTCTGCGCAGTGACGGTCACGGGCCTCGTTGGGGCCGCCTGCAACGCGGATGCAGCGACGACCTCTGACACGACCTACACCGAACCGTTGGTTGCCGCGCCGAACGTGACGCCACCCGTGCCGCGCGGGACGACGACCGTCATCGTCAATCTCGAAGCGGTCGAGAAGACTGCCGAGATCGCGCCGGGGGTGACGTATGACACGTGGACATTCAACGGTTCGACGCCCGGGCCGCTGATCCGGGCGACTGTGGGCCAGACCGTGGAGATTCACCTGAAGAACCTTTCGACGAACACGCAGACGCACAACATTGACCTGCACGCGACGATTGGGCCGGGTGGTGGCGCGGGCGCGAGCACGGTGGCTCCGGGCGAAGAGAAGGTGTTCACCTTCAAGGCGACTTCGGCCGGGCTGTTCGTCTACCACTGCGCCGCCGGGATGATGGCGGACCATATTTCGAACGGCATGTACGGCGGCATCCTGATCGACCCGGCTGGTGGGCAGGATACGGTTGCGCACGAGTATTACGTCGGGCAGAACGAGTACTACACGACGGGCGACACCGGTGCGAAGGGCATGCAGGACATGGACCTGACGAAGATGCAGGCCGAAGAGCCAACGTACGTGGCGTTCAACGGCAATACGACTTCGCTGACAGCGAACCCGCTGACGGCGGCCGTGGGCGAAAGCGTGCGCATCTACTTCGTCAACGGGGGCCCGAACCTGACATCGAGCTTCCACATCGTGGGCGAGATTCTTGACAAGGCATGGCCTTCGGGGTCGCTGGAAAACGACCCGCAGAAGGGGATGCAAACGATGACGGTGGCGCCCGGGAACGCGCTGATTGCGGAGTTCAAGACGAGCGTCCCGGGGGACTACAAACTCGTCGACCACGCCTTGAGCCGGGTGTCGCAGGGTGCGCTTGGGACGCTTCGGGTGACCGGCGCCGACAATCCAGGGGTGTTCAATTCGGTCAGCGGCGTGACCGGCCAGGCACTGAACGCCCACGATATGACGGGGATGACCATGACGCCCGAGGCTTCGGCCACGACCGCGCCGGCTGCTACGCCGACAGCCGCTGCGACGACCACGACGGCAGCGCCAGCTGGCAGCGTGGCGGTGGAGATGAAGGACAACCTGTTCGTCACCACCCAGTACACGGTGAAAGCGGGTGAGAAGGTGACGTTCGCCATCACGAACGACGGCAAGATCCCACACAACATGAGCATCGCCCCGGCGAACGGCAACTTCGATGACGCGGCGGCCGTGACATCGGACCCGCAAATCATCGGCGGCGGCAAGACGGGGACGCTCGAATGGCAGGCGCCAACCGCACCCGGCACCTACAAGTTCCGGTGCGACCTCCACCCGGACCAGATGACGGGCACGATCACCGTCACGCCCTGACCCCACGGCCGGCCAGGCCGGCGCCGCTCCACACCACAAGACCGCTGAGCAAGGAGAAGCTCGGCGGTCTTTGTGGTTTCAGCGCGTCCGTCAGTCGCGTTGGGTGCTTGAGGAACTATTCAAAGGGAATTTACGTCTGGATGATGAAGGCGCGGTTAGCCGGGCTTTATGCTGCCCGGTATTGCGTTCCCCCCATTGCGGAGGAGGAAGGGGACCAGGATGGCCGGGCATCCAAACCCGTATGAGCACCTCAGCCCACGCGAGCAAGAGGTACTGGCGCTGATCGCGGCAGGCAAAACCAATCAGCAGATCGCCAACGCGCTTGGCCTGAGCTTCGCCACGGTCAAGGGCTATATCGCCGACATCCTCCACAAAACGGGCTCCGAGAGCCGCACCGAAGCCGGCTGCGAATGGACCAAACGCCAGCGAAGCTGAACTCGCAAACTCAAATGCCACCCGTGGGCTGGGACGAGACGACCGTATAGCCGCCAGCGCCATCGGGATCAAGCGTAACCAGGTATCCGCCGGTGCCGCTTGTGAAGGTGATGCCGACGGTTGCGACAAGCCGCGATGCCTGTTGCCCGAAGGGCTCATAGCAGACCGTCCCGCCCTGCTCTGGTAGCGCCCCCAGACACCGCCCGATGAACTGGCGGTCGAACTTCCCAGCGGCGAACGCCCGCAACGCATCCACGGCCGCCGAAGGAAAGTCTGGCATCGGCGTCGGGTGGCTGGGTGCAGTCGTAGTGCTCGTCCCTGCCGCTGTAGCTCCGCGCGGCGGACTGGCTTGCGAGGGCGCGGCGGAGACGGCTCCGGGCGTGCGCGCCGGCTTACCTCCACCAGAACAGGCCGCTGACGCCAGGACAACAGCCCCGACGACCGCTGCCACACCCGCGACGAGCCGAATTCGTCTTGCCGCCGGCCGGTCAGTCCGAAATAGCATGGAGGAAATTGTCGCCCGCTGAACCGGTTGGATATATCTCTGCCTACCAGCCCTCCTCGAACCGCCCACGGCGCAAGCGAACGAGGAAAGCGCTGTGGCCAAGCGTATTGAACGTTTCATTGGGGCCGTGCCGTCGCTTTGGATTCGTGCCAAGCGTCGCTGTTCGTTCCCCGGCCCGCAATCCGTCTGTTCGGACGGGGCCGAACGGACGGATTGCTAGCAGGCATCGCCAGTGGTTCTCTGTACGGGAGATAGACCATG